>CALLZC010000124.1 GCA_937858995.1 uncultured Nostocoides sp. | reverse complement strand
GATGGAAGACGAAATTGCCCGGCTAGAACGCCAGGCCCGCGCCCTGCCGGGGGTCATCCTGGCCTGCGCCGATACCCAAACGCTCCGCGCCACCCGGGAGAGCTTGCTGCGTAGCGCAGGCAGCTATGAGGGCACCGTGTGGGCTGACAGCCTGCACGATGCCCAACAACTGGCTGATCGTTGCGAGCAGTTCCTGACGAGCCTGAGCACCGTGGAACGTAATGTCGACGCCCTGCGAGGCCCGGATGACGTGCTGTCGTTACAGGCATCTTTATCCCAATTGGAAGCGGAGAGCGGGAGTTGGGCGGGCGACCAGCAGCGGGCGTTGTTGCAGCAGGCCAGAGCGCGGATCGAAATGCGAGTGGTAGCTAAACAAGCAGAGGCGGCCGACTGGTTCCGGCAGATCGCCGCCAACGCACGCCAACAGACTGCTTCAGTGCAGCTGCTGGACAAGCTGAAGGCCCCACCTGCTTTCCTAAGCCGCGAGCAGGCGGTCACTGTTCACGATCTGCGGCGCGATTTGGAACAGGCCATTGACCGGGATGTCGTGGCCCGGATCGAGCAGCAGTTTCGCCAGATACGCGATCCGCAGATCCGGCAGACCTGCCTGGAGCGACTGCAACAGATCACCCACGAGGCAGACATCCGGGCCGACGGCGACGGGCGGCGCGACGTGTCGGTGACCCGCGGCGTCGCGACGAGACCGACGAGCTGGGTACCGCCCGGCCAGCCACCGGGATGGTGCGGCAACGTCACTGCGACCCGTCGCAGTCCGCGTCCGGTGATGGGATCCGCACGCACGAAGATCCGTTCACCGCTCGGCAGGGCGATCTGGAGCCGGGTCGCCATCGGAAAGACGAGGGCCTCGGCGCGCTCCTTATCCAGGGCGTCGACCTTCACGCTCACCTCGAGACGCCGGGCGCCCGCCGGGATGGGCGCCCCCGACGTCGGCACGGAAATGCCCTGCACCAGTTGCGACCAGGGTGTGCCGGCCACGACATCCGGGCGTGGCGTGAACGTCGCTGGCCGGCCTCCAGGGTCGACGGCCAGGAGACTGGCCCCCTTGACCGAACCGAGTTCCACCGTGCTCTCGAACACCGCCATCACCCGGTCCGCACCCCCCGCGATCTGCGCAAAGGTCGCGGCCAGGGCCGGGTCGCCGCGCAGCTCACCCCCCGGCGCCACGCGAAATGGGGCGCCGACCCGGAAGCGGGTTTGATCCTCGATGGCCCGCCCGAGGGTTGCGCTCTGCGCCAACGCCAGCGAACCCATGGCCACGCTGAGGAAGACCAGCAGCACCGCGCCGCTTTGCCCACCCAGCCGTCGGGCGACCTGCCAGGACCCCCAGGCCGCAGTCAGCCCGCGTCGTCGTCCGGCAGCACGGGCTGCGATTGTGGCCAGCCACGGGATGATCCGCAGGCCGAGCACGCACAGTCCGCCAATCACCAGGGCCGGGGCAGCGAGGGTGAGCGGGTCCACGCGGGGTGCGGTGGCGTCATACCGGCGCAACTGCAGCAGACCCAGCACCCCAAAACCGATGAGCACCAGGTCGCTCCCCTGGGTGGCCACCCGAGCGAGGACGGCGCTGCGGCGCGCGGGCGGGGCGGTGGTGCGCAATCGTCCGGCTCGGGCCGATGTCGCGACCACGATGGCGGCGGCGCCCCCCGCGGCCAGGAGAAGCGGCACCAGAACGGTGGGCTCCAGCACGGCCGACCAGGCGTCGGCGACGGGTACGCCGAGCCCGCCGGCACGGGCCAGGGGTGGCGCCAGCACGGGGATCACGAGCAGGGCGAGCGTCAGGGACGTGGCGGCGACCAGCAGCGCATCCAGGCCCGCGAGCGTGACGATCTGCGCGCTCGAGGCGCCCCTGGCCCGCAGCAGGCCCACGTCGTCCGCGCGCAACGCGGCCAGTTGCAGCCCGGCCATGGCCAGCGCCACCGCGCCCAGCAGCATCAGCAAGATGGTCGGGGTGAGCAGCGCGATCCGGGTGCGGTCCGCGACGGCGCCGGCTTCGGCATACAGCTGAGGGAGTCGGGTGACGACGGGGGCGCGGGGGAGTTCGGCGGCCTGCGTCAGCAGCCCCGTGGTGCGCTCGGCCTGCGCGCGCAGCACCGGGATGCGCTCGCGAGTGACATCGTCGAGCGCCGGCTCGATTCGCCAGCGTCCCGAGGCCGAGGCTCCGGTCACCCGGTCCCGGTCGCCCGCGGCGGGGAAGAACGGGCCGTATGTCGTGAAGTCCCCCTGCGTGACTCCGGTCAGGGCGAGCGGGGCATCGACCCAGATCGCGGCGGCGGGCGAGGTCGCAGCGACAGTGCCGACCAGGGTGACCTGCTGGCGCGGTGCGTCCGGCGTGATCAGGTCCAGCAACGCGAGGTCGCTGCCCACCTGCCAGCCCCCGGCCTCCGCCGCCGCCTCGGGAACCACCACCTCGAGCGGATCGGCCCCCGGCCTGGGCAGCCGCCCCGAGGTCACGCGGAGATGGCGCTCCAGGTCAGGGAGCACATTGACCACGGCCCGATCGGTCTCGGCGCGGCCCGCGATTCCCCGGGAGATGGGTTCCAGGACTTCGGTGACGGTGGCGCCCGGCTGCGCCGCGGCGGCATCGACGATGGTGGCGCGGGTGCGCTCCAGGCGGTCCATGCGCACCGACCCGCCCACGGAGATGGTGCGATCCTGCAGGGTGGCCGCGGTCATGGTGCCGCGGGCTGCCGCGTCGGTGACGACTTGGCCGAGCAGTTGCAGCACGCCCAGGACGACCAGTGCGAGCAGCGCGGTCAGGGCCACGACGACGACCGCGGCGCCGTGCGTCCGCAGGCGTTGGCGACCCAGCGTCAGCACCTCTCACCCCTTACTCATCCAGCGCCCGGTTGCGGCCCCTTGTGCGGCCGTGCGCGACCAACTCAGCAGAGGCTGCGCTCAGGTCCACAGGATGCATCATGTGGATCTGAGCGCAGCCTCTGCTAGCAGAAGTTAGCCCACGGGGGTGCGGGCTCAGTGCATGAGTACCGGGGTGTGCCCGGGCTCGTCGTCGAGCAGGTGGCTCTCCTCATGCTTGCGCGGCAGGAAGAATGCCGGGATCAGGGTCAGTAGGACCAGCAGGGCGGCGACCAGGAAGCTCTGGCCAAAGACCTTGCCGCTCGCGTCGGCGACCGCGCTCATCAGGGCTGCCTGGCCGGCGGCCTGGTCGGCCCCGGCGGACGCGAGGATCTCGGCGACCTGCGGGAACTGCTGCAACAGCTGCTGGATCTGGTTCGGGTCGCTGACGCCCGCGCTCGCCTCGGCGAAACCGCGGCTCTGCGTGACCAGGGCATCACCCTTGAGCCCATTGGTCAGCACCACCGACATGATCGCGACCCCGACCGAGCTGGCGATCTGCTGCGTGATGTTGAGCAGTGTCGAGCCGCGGGCCACCTGGTGCGCCGTGAGGGTCTTGATGGCCGAGGTCATGATCGGCATCATCGTGCCGCCCATCCCCAGGCCCATGAGGAATAGCGCGGGGATGATGTAACCCCAGTAGGAGGTGTCGCCGTCGACGCGGGAGAGCAGGAACATCCCGACGATGATGGCCACGAGGCCGAAGGGGACGATTCGCCCGATGGGCTTCTTGTCGGCGAGGGCTCCGGCAATCGGCATCGTGAGCATGGCGCCGATGCCCTGCGGGGCCACGAGGAGCCCGGCGTGCAGGGCGTCCTCACCCCGGACCTGTTGGAAATAGGTGGGGACCAGCAGCAGTCCACCGAAGAAGGCCGCGCTGAAGATGAACATGGTGATCGTCGCGATGGTCAGCTGCCGGTTCGCGAACAACCGCAAGTCCAGGAGCGGGTGCTGGGGCTTGAAGCTGTAGAGCACGAAGGCGACCAGCAGCAGCAGCCCGGCCGTCCCCCAGCCGATGACCTTGGCGGCGAAGAAGGTCCCCGCCTCCGGGATGGAGGAGACGCCATACAGGAACATCGCCAGCCCAGGGCTCATCATGAGCATCCCGACCAGGTCGAAGGACTCGCTCGGCTCCGGCTTGTCCGCGGGCAGCGCCCACGCGGCATACACGAGGGCAGCCACGCCGAGGGGGAGGTTGATCAGGAAGATCCAGTGCCACGACGCGGCGTCGATCAGCCAGCCGCCGAGGATCGGGCCGAGGATCGGGCCGAGCAGCATCGGCACGCCGAGGATGGCCATCAGTCGACCCATCCGGTGCGGACCGGCCGCCCGGGTCATGATCGTCATACCGAGCGGCATCAGCAAGCCGCCGCCGAGGCCTTGCAGCACCCGGAAGAGGATGAGCATCTCGATGGAGCTTGCGGCGGCGCACAGCACCGAGCCGGCCGTGAACAGGCCGATGGCCAGCATGTAGAGCCGCTTGGTGCCGAAGCGGTCGGCGGCCCACCCGGTCAGCGGGATGACGGTCGCCAGGGCCAGGGTGTATGCCGTGACCGTCCAGGCGACGGTGGAGTAGGCCAGCTCCTGGCCGCCGCTGGAGAACTCCCGTTGGAAGGTGGGCAGCGCGACATTGACGACCGTGATGTCGAGGATCGACATGATCGCGCCGAGGACGACGACCCCGGCGACCTTGAGGACGGCGCCGTCGATCTCGTCGGGATAGACGACGGGTGCGTCGACTGGGGCAGAGCTGGACACAAAGACTCCGTTGGTGAGGAACGATGGTCGCCTCGGACGGGTGTCTGCGGAGCACGCGTGAAAGGCGGCGTTCCGAGGGCGCGGGTCGCTGTGAGGCGGGGCGGCAACGCCGCCGCAATCGGGCGAGTTTATCAGCCACGCACCCTAGTTACGGGAGTGTTAATCGGGGTGGGCAGCCGCCCCGAGGGCCTCGCCGCGCGCCTACTCTGACCGGTGTGACGATTCGAGTGGCGATCGAGCACCGCACGACCTACACCTTCGCGCGGCCGGTCAAACTGTGGCCGCATACGGTGCGGCTGCGGCCCGCTCCTCATTCGCGCACCCCCATCGACGCCTACTCCCTGGCGATTCTGCCGCGCCAGCACTTCATCAACTGGCAGCAGGACCCGTTCGGCAACTACCTGGCCCGCATCGTCTTCCCCGAGCCGGTCTCCGAACTGGACATCACGGTCGGCGTCGTCGCCGATATGACGGTCATCAACCCCTTCGATTTCTTTGTCGAGGAGTATGCCGAGCGCTTCCCCTTTGCCTATCCACCGGATCTGCGCGCCGACCTCGAGCCCTATCTGCGGCCGGTCGACGAGGCGGGGGTCGGCAGCGGTCCGGGTGCGCTGGTCCGGGAGTGGGTCGCCCGCCAGGTCGTTGTGCCGCCGCCCGATGCTCCGGAGGCCGATCGTCCGCGGATCGTCGACTTCCTCGTCGCCGTCAATCTCGCCGTGCATCGGGACATTGCCTACACGGTGCGTATGGAGCATGGCGTCCAGTCGCCCGATCAGACCGTGGAGCTCGCGCTGGGGAGCTGTCGGGACAGTGCCTGGCTGCTGGTCAGTGTGTTGCGGCAACTGGGCCTGGCCGCCCGCTTCGTCTCCGGCTATCTCGTCCAACTCGCCGCGGACCAGGAGGCGCTGGACGGCCCCAGCGGCCCGAGCGCCGACTTCACCGACCTGCACGCCCTGTCTCTTATACACATCTGACGCTGCCGACGAATAGAGAGGTGTAGATCTCGGTGGTCGCCGTATCA
>CALLZC010000123.1 GCA_937858995.1 uncultured Nostocoides sp. | reverse complement strand
GCCGCCGCTCACCGGCGGGCTCGTGGGAGCCATCTCGTATGACGCCGTGCGCCGTTGGGAGCGCCTGCCGCAGGTTGCCGCCGACGACCTCGACCTGCCCGAGGTCGCGATGGTCCTGGCCAGCGATGTCGCCGTCCTCGATCACAGCGACGGTTCGGTGCTGCTCATCGCGAATGCCATCAACTACGACGACACGGATGCGCGGGTCGAATGGGCGTGGCGCGATGCCGTGGCCCGGCTCGATGCGATGACGAGCGACCTGTCGGCGCCGACGCCGAGCACGGTCGCGGTGCTGGACACCGCGCGCTCCGAGGCGGCGCTCGCTCAGGTCCACTCGAACCTGACCCAGCCGCACTTCGAGGACCTCGTCGAGCGATGCAAGGAGGACATCCGCGCCGGTGAGGCCTTCCAGATCGTCTTGTCGCAGCGCTTCGACCTGGACTGCCCGGCCGATGCGCTCGATGTCTATCGGGTCCTGCGCTCGAGCAACCCGAGCCCCTATATGTACCTCTTCCGGCTCGAACACCCAGCCGGCGGCCACGTCGATATCGTCGGGTCCTCGCCCGAGGTACACCTGAAGGTCACCGGGCGCGACGTCATCCTCCACCCGATCGCCGGCACCCGTCCCCGCGGCAAGACCCCCGAGGACGACCTGCGGATCGAGGAGGAGTTGCTCGCCGATCCCAAGGAGCGCGCCGAACACGTCATGCTCGTCGACCTCGGCCGCAATGATCTGCAGCGCGTGTGTAATGCCGGGAGCGTGGATGTCGTCGAATTCCTCCAGGTGCGTCGCTATAGCCATGTGATGCACCTCGAATCGACCATCGTGGGGCACCTGGGTGGGGGGCACACCGCATACGACGCCCTGGCAGCCACCTTCCCCGCGGGGACGCTGTCGGGTGCCCCGAAGCCGCGGGCGATGGAACTGATCGAAACCTACGAGCCGACCCGCCGCGGCTTCTATGGCGGCGTGGTGGGCTACCTCGACTTCCACGGGGATATGGACGTGGCCATCGCCATCCGCACCGCGGTGATCACGCAGAACCGTGCCTATGTCCAGGCCGGCGCGGGGATCGTCGCCGACAGTGTCCCGCACCTGGAATTCGAGGAGACCCGCAACAAGGCGGCCGCGGTACTGCGGGCCATAGCGGCCGCCGGCACGCTGCGGGCGCCACAGGTCGGGGGAGTGTCCTCGTGAGCGGCCGGCCGGGGCGGTTGAGCCGCCCGTCGGCGGTGGTGTTGGTCTCGCTGGCCGCGGCCGCGGTCGCGGCCATCTCCGGGCGCCGCCCGTGGCTGAGCGCACGCGTGGACGATGCCGTCCTCGGTGCGACCACGGTCAGCGGCACGGGCACGCAGGTGGTGCCCGGTCTGGTGGCGCTGGCGCTGATCCTGGCTGCGGCGGTGCTCGCCGCGGCCACCTCGGGTCCGGTCATGCGCCGGGTCAGCCTGGTGGTCGGCGGGTGTGTGGCACTCGGCCTGGGGGCGCTCGCGGTGCGGGCGGCGACCTCGGCACCGGACCTGCTCGGAGCCATCGCCGCGGAGGCCAGTAGCCGCACCGGCAGCATCCCCGTCACCGATGCCCAGGTCAGCGCCTGGCCGTGGCTCGTGGTGGCAGCCTCAGCCCTGGCCGGTGCGGCCTGCCTTGCCGGTCTGCGCGGGGCGGCCGGGTGGCGGGGCCTGTCCCAGCGGTATGACGCCCCGGCCGCCGACGTCCCCGGCCCCCGCGGCCAGCGCACCCCCGCCCCCTGGGATCAGCTCGACCACGACATCGACCCCACCGACGCCTGACGCCCGGCGGGGTGATGCAACCTCTGCTAGCAAACGCTAGCGTCAGATCCACATGATGCATCCTGTGGATCTGAGCGCAACCTCTGCTGAGTTGAGCGCAACCGGCCCAGAACGGAGCGCAACCGGCCCAGAACGGAGCGCAACCGGCCCAGAACGGAGCGCAACCGGCCCAGAACGGAGCGCAACCGGCTGAATTGGGTGCACCTCGCGCTGAACCGGGCCGAGTTGGCCGTATGACGGCGCGGTGTTCAGTTCTGCGTGGGGCGTCTGACAGAATCGGCGGGCAGCGCCCGGTGGGCCGAACGAGAGGCGGATGAGATGTCGCACGTGGAAGACCACGAGGGTCACGGCCACAGCGTGGCCGCGTGGGTGAGCACGGCAGTCATGCTGGTGGCCTCCGCCGCGGCGTGCTATGGCATGGTTCGGGCCAACACGGGTTTGATGGTGACCGGCGCGGTCGTCTTCGTGCTCGGCGCCCTGCTGTGGCCACTGCTCTCGCGGCTCGGGTACGGCGACAAGAACCCGCCCCGCTCGCTCTACAGCTAGCCTCAACGCCTGACCCGCCGCGTCCGCTATCCGAGGCGGGCTCGGCCGGCCGCCGCGGGCGAGATAGCGTGGTTGCCATGTCTGTCTCCGGCACCGTGCTCGACGCGCTCGTGGCGGGAGTCCGGGAAGATCTGAGCGCCCGCATGTCCGCCCGCCCCCACGAGCAGATGGTCGCCGCCGCGCTATCCGCCGCCCCGGCCCGCCCGGTGCTGGCTCGATGGGCGAGGGCGCACCTCGCAGTCATCGCCGAGGTCAAGCGCGCCAGCCCCAGCAAGGGTGCACTCGCCGAGATCGGCGACCCGGCGGCCCTGGCCCGGGCGTATGCCGCGGGCGGCGCGGCCGCGATCTCGGTCCTGACCGAGCAGCGCCGCTTCGGTGGCAGCCTCGCCGATCTCGACGCCGTCCGCGCGGCCGTCGACCTCCCGGTCCTGCGCAAGGACTTCATGGTGACCGACTACCAGTTCTATGAAGCCCGAGCCCACGGTGCGGACCTGGTGCTCCTGATCGTGGCCGCGCTCAGCGATGACGAGCTCAGCCGCTTCCATACCCTCGCCACAGAGTTGGGTATGACGGCGCTGGTCGAGGTCCACGACGAGCGCGAGCTGGAGCGAGCGCTGCAGATCGGACCCGACCTGATCGGGGTCAACGCCCGCAACCTGCTCACCCTGGACGTCGATCGCGACGCCTTCCCGCGCCTGGTCGCCCAGGTGCCGCCCGGGATCGTGACCGTCGCCGAGAGCGGGATCCGCGATGCCAGCGACGCTCAGCGGTATGCCGCTCAGGGCGCCCGCGCCGTCCTGGTCGGCGAGGCGCTGGTGCGCGATGGCGACCCGAGCGCCGTGGTGCGCGCCATGAGCGGCATACCCCTTGCCGACGTCGGAGGAGCACCATGAGCATCCCAGGCCGCTTCGGCCGCTTCGGCGGCCGGTTCGTCCCCGAGGCACTCGTGCCCGCCCTGGAGCAGTTGGACGAGGTGCGCCAGAAGGCGGCCCTCGACCCCGACTTCCGGGCCGAGCTCGAGCGCCTGCACCGCACCTACACCGGCCGGCCGAGCATCATCACCGAGGTCCCCCGCTTCGCGGCCCATGCCGGCGGTGCCCGCATCATCCTCAAACGCGAGGACCTCAACCACACCGGCTCGCACAAGATCAACAATGTCCTCGCCCAGGCCTTGCTCACCAAGCGGATGGGCAAGCGGCGGATCATTGCCGAGACTGGCGCGGGGCAGCATGGTGTCGCCACGGCGACGGCAGCGGCCCTGATGGGCCTGGACTGCACGGTCTACATGGGCAAGGTCGACACCCAACGGCAAGCCCTCAATGTGGCCCGCATGAAGATGCTCGGCGCCGAGGTGGTCGCCGTCGACAACGGCAGCCAAACCCTCAAGGACGCGATCAACGAGGCGCTGCGCGACTGGGTCACTCATGTCGACGACACGCACTACTGCATTGGCACCGTCACCGGACCGCACCCCTTCCCGGAAATGGTGCGGGACTTTCACAAGATCATCGGCATCGAGGCCCGGGAGCAAGTGCTGGACCTGACCGGGCGGCTGCCGGACGCCGTCTTGGCCTGTGTCGGCGGCGGCTCGAATGCGATGGGCATCTTCTACCGCTTCATCGAAGACGAGCAGGTGCGCCTGATCGGGGTCGAGGCCGGGGGAGAGGGCATCGCCTCGGGTCGCCACGCGGCCCGGTTCGCCGGTGCCGGGGCGGGAGTTCTGCACGGCGCGCTGAGCTATCTCATGCAGGACGAGGACGGTCAGACCCTCGAGTCACATTCCGTCAGCGCCGGTTTGGACTATCCCAGTGTGGGGCCGGAGCATGCCTACTTGCGAGACCTGGGCCGGGCCGAATACCGCCACGCCACCGATGAGGCGGCCATGAACGCCTTCCGTCTCCTGTGCCGCACCGAGGGCATCATCCCCGCCCTGGAGTCGGCCCATGCGCTCGCCGGGGCCCTGGACGTCGGTCGCGAACTCGGCCCCGACGCGCTGCTCCTGGTGAACCTGTCCGGGCGGGGCGATAAGGACATGCACACGGCCGCCGCCTGGTTCGGCCTGATCGACCCCGACCACCCCGAGCTGCCCGCTCCGCCCGCCGCGCAGGTGCCGGTATGACGGGCCTCGGCGTCTCGACGGTGCTCGCCGAGTGCCGCGCCCAAGGCCGGGCGGCGCTCATCGGCTACCTGCCGGTGGGCTTTCCGGACCCGGCGACCTCCCTGCGGGCCATGGTCAGCCTCGTCGAGAACGGGTGCGACATCGTCGAGGTGGGTCTGCCCTACAGCGATCCGCTGATCGACGGTCCGGCCAACCAGCGCGCCGCCGCGGCCGCCCTGGCCGCCGGCACCAAGGTGACGGATGTCTTCGCCGCCACGCGCGCGGTGCGTTCGGCGGGAGCGCCGCCCTTGGTGATGACCTACTGGAATCTGGTTCTGAAGTATGGCGTGGACCGGTTTGCAGACGACCTGGCCGCGGCCGGGGGCGCCGGGTTGGTCACCCCCGACCTGATCCCGGAGGAGGCCCTCGACTGGATCGCGGCGAGTGAACGCACCGGCTTGGATCGAGTCTTCCTCATCGCGCCGAGTTCCACGCCCGAGCGTCTGGACATCGTGACCCGTGCCACGCGCGGGTTCGTCTATTGCGCCTCCACCATGGGGGTGACCGGCGTCCGCACCCAGGTGAGCACCACCGCCCAGGAACTCACCGAACGGGCACGCGAGGTCACCGACCTCCCGCTGTGCGTGGGATTGGGGGTCAGCACTGGGGAACAGGCGGCGCAGGTCGGTTCGTTTGCCGACGGGGTGATCGTGGGATCCGCCCTGGTCAGCACCTTCTTCGACACCGACCCGGAGACCGGCCTGGAACGCCTGGGCGCGCTGACCCGAGAGTTGGCGGCCGGGGTTGCTGCAGGAGGGCGCGCATGAGCACGCACGAGTTGACGCAGACACCCACGAGCGACACCGCCCGTCGGGAGCGCCTGCTTGGTTGGATCGGGCTACTCGCCCGCCTGGTGCTCGGTGGGGTACTCATCGCGGCGGGAGCGCTCAAAGTCGGACATCCCGTCACGTCCAAGATGGCCGTTCAGGCCTACCAGATCTTCCCGTACGAGCTGGCAGGCTGGATCGGGCTGGCACTACCCTTCGCCGAGATCGTCCTGGGCACCCTGCTGGTCCTGGGCCTGTTCACCCGGGTCAGCGCCGCGCTGGCAACCGGTCTGATGATCCTCTTCGTCCTCGGCATCGCCTCGGCCTGGGCGCGGGGGCTCAACATCGACTGCGGCTGCTTCGGCGGGGGCGGGCAAATCGGCGCGGGGCAGACGGCATACCCGCAGGAGATCGCACGCGATCTGGCGTTGGTGGCCTGCGGGGCCCTCCTGATCCGCCACCCCCGAACCGCCCTCGCGCTGGACTCCCGGCTGGTCTGATCCGCCAACGGGCACCGCCGCGAAAACCCTTGTGAACCCTGAGATAGCTTGAATCCGCCCGGAACGATGCACAGGAAAGAACCGATGGCCAAGAAGCCCAATACCAACCGAACCGACCGTCCCGCGAGTGCAACGGATCGACAAGCCAAGATCCAGGCCGCCCAAAAGGCCACCAGCACCGGGGGTGCCAACAAGATCACCATCGCCGGTGTCGTCGTCATCCTGGCGATCATCGCGGTCGTGGGCGGGGTCATCTGGTCGCAGAAGTCGGCCGAGGACGCGGTAGGTTCGGGCAACACCAGCCCACCGGCCGGGGCCACGGTCGCCGAGGGCTACCGCTCCTTCGCCGATGTCACTCTCAAGCCGGGCGCACCGACCGTGACGGTCTTCGAGGACTTCCAGTGCCCAGCCTGCCGCGACCTGGAGGCAATCCTCGGCACGACCATCGCGGATCTCGCCGAGTCCGGGGACATCAAGCTGAACTATCACGTGATGAACTTCCTCGATGACGCCACCGGGGCCAAGCAGTCCACTCCCGTAGCCAATGGCGCCTTCTGCGCGGCCGATCAGGGCAAGTGGCAGGAGTTCCACGACGCGGCCTTCAGCGGGCAGTACACGGAGGGCACCTCCGTGACCCAAGAGCAGGTCGCTGCCTTCGCGAAGACCGCCGGGGTACCCGACCTGAGCGCCTGGGAAGCCTGCACCTCCGCCGGGAAATACACCGCATACATCAACGACTCCAACGAGTCCGCAGGCAAGCTCGGCGTCACGGGCACTCCCACGATCCGGATCAACGACCAGATGTACTCCGGCCAGACCCTGGCGCCGCTCGGCACCCCCGAGGGCTTCACGAAGGCCGTCCAGGACGCCACGAAGTAGCCCGCGTCCACGCCGCGGCCCCCAAGGGGGTCGGCGCGTGGGCGGGTACCATGACCGGGTGCCGACCTACCTACCGAGCCCCACCGTGGGGGCCCTGCACCTCGGCCCGCTGGCAATTCGCGGGTATGCGGTGTGCATCCTCCTCGGCATCGTCGTCGCGGTCTGGCTGACGCAACGCCGCCTCGAAGTGCGTGGCGGCAAGCCCGGTCAGACGCTGGACATCGCCACGTGGTCGGTCCCGTTCGGAATTCTCGGCGGCCGGCTCTACCACGTCATCACCTCGCCGGACGCCTACTTCGGCGAGAACGGTCGCCTCATCGACGCCGTCAAGATCTGGGAGGGCGGGCTGGGGATCTGGGGCGCCGTGGCGCTGGGCGCCCTCGGCGCGTGGATCGGGTGCCGCAAGTATGACGTCCGCTTCCTCGATTTCGCGGACGCCGCCGCCCCCGGGGTGCTGATCGCCCAGGCGCTGGGTCGGTGGGGCAACTGGTTCAACAACGAGATCTATGGCCGGCCGAGCGATGCGCCCTGGGCAGTGCAGATCCACCAGTGGGATCTGAGCGCGGGGCGGGCCGTGACCGACGCGAGCGGCGACCCGATCGTCCTGGGCACTTTCCAGCCGACCTTCCTCTATGAGTCGATCTTTTGTCTCATGCTCGCCATCCTGCTGCTCCTGCTCGATCGGCAGCGGGCGTTCAAGCCCGGCCAGCTCTTCGCGTTGTATATCGCCGGCTATCCGGTCTTCCGGATCGTCATCGAGACGATGCGCACCGACGAGGCCAAGATCATCTTCGGCCAGCGGCTGAATGTGTGGACCTCGTTGGCGGTTTTCCTGTTGGGCGTCGGCCTGTATGCCTGGCTGGGTCGGCGACCCGAACGCCCCGGGTCTGTCTCACAGAATGAGAAAATGCTGACCACATCGTAGGACGGCTCGATGATAAGCTAGCCGCTCACGTGGCCGTCGCCGTCCACGGCCGCCGGCCCGGTCGGGCGCGGCAGCAGCATACGTACACGACTTGGGATCGGACGGTGACGCTTCGGATGTCTTTCGCCCTGTTCAGCACACGGCCCTCGGATCAGGGCCTCTATCGCAGCGAGTTCGAGCACGACGCCTGTGGTGTGGCCATGGTCGCCACGCTGCGGGGCACGCCGGGCCATGACATCGTCGAGCTGGCGCTGAGCGCCCTGACGAACCTCGACCATCGAGGCGCCACCGGCGCCGACCCCCTCGTGGGTGATGGCGCGGGCATCCTGACCCAGGTCCCCGACGCCTTCCTGCGCGCGGTGACTGGATTCGCCCTGCCCCAGGCCGGGGCGTATGCCGTCGGATCCGCCTTCCTGCCCGCAGACGACGACGAGCGCGCCGCGGTCGTGAGCGCGCTTGCGGATCTCGCCGAGCAGGAGGGCCTGCGCGTTCTGGGCTGGCGCGAGGTCCCGGTCACCGCCAGCCTGGTGGGGGCGGCCGCCCGCGCCTGCATGCCGCACTTTGCCCAGCTCTTCCTGAAAGCCGCCGACGGCTCGGTCAGCGGGATCGACCTGGACCGCCGGGTCTATCCCTTGCGCAAGCGCGCCGAGCGCGATCTGCCGGTCTACTTCGCCTCCCTGTCCGCCCGCACCATCGTCTACAAGGGCATGCTGACCACCGGCCAGTTGGAACCCTTCTTTCCCGACTTGTCGGATGAGCGTTATGTCACCGAACTCGCCTTGGTGCACAGCCGCTTCTCGACCAACACCTTCCCGTCGTGGCCGCTGTCGCACCCTTACCGACTCATCGCCCATAACGGGGAGATCAACACCGTCAAGGGCAACCGCAACTGGATGGCCGCACGCGAGTCGCTGCTGGAATCCGACCTGCTCACCGGCGACTTGGCGCGTCTGTCCCCGATCTGCCCGCCCGGTGGTTCGGACTCGGCGTCCTTCGATGAGGTCCTCGAACTGTTGCATCTCGGCGGCCGGTCCTTGCCGCACGCCATCTTGATGATGATCCCCGAGGCCTGGGAAAACCACGAGGAGATGGACCCCAACCTGCGGGCCTTCTATGAATTCCACTCGATGACGATGGAGCCCTGGGACGGACCGGCCTGCGTCACCTTCACCGACGGCTCACTCATCGGCGCCGTCCTCGATCGCAACGGCCTGCGTCCCGGACGCTATTGGGTCACCGACGACGGGCTGGTGGTTCTGGCGTCGGAGGCGGGGGTCCTCGACATTGCGCCCGGCAAGATCATCCGCAAGGGCCGGCTTCAGCCCGGGCGCATGTTCCTGGTCGATACCGCCCAGGGTCGGATCGTCGACGACGCGGAGATCAAGGGCCAGTTGGCCGCTCAACTGCCGTATGCCGACTGGCTGCACGCCGGCGTGCTGCACCTGGAGGACCTGCCCGAACGCGAGCACATCGTGCACACCGCAGCGTCGGTCGCCCGCCGCCAGCAGACCTTCGGATACACCCAGGAGGAGTTGCGCCTCCTGCTGGCACCGATGGCCCGCACCGGCGGGGAGGCGCTGGGGTCCATGGGCACCGACAGCCCGATTGCGGTGCTGTCCCAAAAGCCGCGGTTGCTCTTCGACTACTTCACGCAGCTCTTCGCCCAGGTCACCAATCCGCCATTGGACGCCATCCGTGAGGAACTGGTGACCTCGCTCGGGGTCTCGGTTGGCCCCGAGGGCAATGTGTTGACCGACACCGCGGCGCACTGCCGACAACTGGTGCTGCCCTTCCCGGTGATCGACAACGACCAACTCGCCAAGATCATCCGGATCAACGCGGACGGCAATTTGCCCGGTTACGCCACCCACGTGGTCAAGGGCCGGTATGACGTCCACGGCGGCGCCGCGGCCCTGAAGCTGCGGCTCGAGGAGATCTTCGCCGAGGTCGATCAGGCCATCGCCGCGGGCGCGCGCTTCGTGGTGCTCTCCGATCGGGATTCCAACCGCGACCTGGCACCGATCCCCTCGCTGTTGCTCTGCTCGGCGGTCCATCACCATCTCATCCGCGAAAAGACGCGCACCCAGGTCGGCCTGATCATCGAGACCGGTGATGTGCGCGAGGTCCATCACGTGGCTCTGCTCATCGGCTACGGCGCGGCCGCAATCAACCCGTACTTGGCCATGGAGTCGGTCGAGGATCTGGTTCGATCCGGCGCCCTCACCGAGGTGACGGGGGAGCAGGCGGTCAAGAACCTCATCAAAGCGCTCGGCAAGGGCGTGCTCAAGGTCATGTCCAAGATGGGGATCTCCACGGTGGCCTCCTATCGGGGGGCGCAGGTCTTCGAGGCCATCGGCCTGTCCGAGGAACTGGTCGATGCCTACTTCACCGGGACCGTGAGCCAACTCGGTGGGGTGGGGCTGGAGGTCATCGCCGCCGAGTGCGCCGCCCGGCACTCCGCGGCCTACCCCCCGGAGGGGGTGCGGCTGCCGCACCGCACCTTGGACGTGGGTGGTGAATACCAGTGGCGTCGCGAGGGCGAACCGCACCTCTTCGATCCCGAGACGGTGTTCAAGCTGCAGCATTCGACCCGCCAACGGCGTTACGACATCTTCCAGCAATACACCCGACGGGTGGATGACCAGGCGCACCGTCTGATGACCTTGCGCGGTCTCTTCGCCTTCAAGGACACCGAGCGTGACCCGGTGCCGCTGGAGGAGGTCGAGCCGATCAGCGAGATCGTCAAGCGGTTCAACACCGGTGCCATGAGCTATGGCTCGATCAGCCTCGAAGCCCACCAGACGCTGGCCATTGCCATGAACCGGCTGGGCGGGCGCTCGAACACGGGTGAGGGCGGCGAGGACCTCGAACGACTACTCGACCCGGAGCGCCGCAGCGCCATCAAGCAGGTCGCCTCGGGTCGCTTTGGTGTCACCTCGGCATACCTCACGCACGCGGCCGACATCCAGATCAAGATGGCCCAGGGGGCCAAGCCCGGCGAGGGCGGCCAACTGCCGGGTCACAAGGTCTATCCGTGGATCGCCGCCACCCGGCATTCAACCCCCGGGGTGGGTCTGATCTCACCGCCGCCGCACCACGACATCTATTCCATCGAAGACCTCGCCCAGCTGATTCACGACCTCAAGAACGCCAACCCAGCAGCCCGCATTCACGTCAAGCTCGTCTCCGAGATCGGTGTGGGAACGGTTGCGGCGGGCGTTTCCAAGGCGCACTCCGACGTGGTCTTGATCTCCGGCCACGACGGCGGCACGGGCGCCTCGCCGCTGACATCGCTCAAGCACGCGGGCGGTCCGTGGGAGTTGGGGCTGGCGGAGGCGCAGCAAACCCTGGTGCTCAACGGCCTGCGCGATCGCATCGTGGTCCAGGTCGACGGGCAGCTGAAGACCGGTCGTGATGTGGTCATCGCGGCACTCCTGGGCGCCGAGGAGTTCGGCTTTGCGACGGCGCCGCTGGTGGTCAGCGGCTGCATCATGATGCGGGTCTGTCACCTCGACACCTGCCCGGTGGGTATAGCCACCCAGAATCCGGAGCTGCGCGCCCGGTTCAGCGGCCAGCCCGAGTTCGTGGAGACCTTCTTCGAGTTCGTGGCCCAGGAGGTGCGGGAACTGCTGGCGCAGCTGGGTTTCCGCTCCATCGAAGAGGCCATCGGACACCTTGGCGTCCTGGACACTTCGGCGGCGCTCGAGCATTGGAAGGCCAACGGGCTCGACCTGAGCCCGATCCTCACCGAGGCGGTGCCGAGCGGGCAGGCGACGCGCTTCCAGTCGGTCACGCAGGACCACGGTCTGGAAAAAGCCCTGGATCACCAACTGATCGCCATCGCCCGCACCGCCTTGGATGACGGCGACCGCGTCCGCGGCCACCTCGCGATCCGCAATGTCAACCGAAGTGTCGGCACGATGCTCGGTCATGAGGTCACCCGTCGATCGGTGAGCGGGTTCGCCCCGGACACCATCGACATCACCCTGACCGGTTCGGCGGGTCAGTCACTGGGCGCCTTCCTGCCCGCGGGCGTCACCTTGCGCCTGGTCGGTGATGCCAATGACTATGTCGGCAAGGGCCTCTCGGGCGGTCGGATCATCGTTCGCCCCCATCCGGAGTCGTCCCTGCTCGCGCAGGACAATGTGATTGCCGGCAATGTCATCGCCTATGGCGCCACGAGCGGTGAGATCTTCCTGCGGGGCGTGGTGGGCGAGCGCTTCTGTGTCCGCAACTCGGGTGCGACGGCGGTCGTCGAGGGCGTGGGCGATCATGGCTGCGAGTACATGACCGGTGGCACCGCCGTGATCCTCGGCCGGATCGGTCGCAACTTCGCCGCGGGCATGAGCGGCGGAGTGGCCTACGTCCTGGACCTGGCCGGCGCCCGGGTGAATCCCGAGTTCGTGGACGTCTCGGCACTGCGCGACACGGACGAGGAGGTCGTGCGCTCCTTGCTCGCGCGCCATCTCCAGGAGACCGATTCGGACGTGGCGGCCGCGCTGCTCGCCGATTGGGAGAACGCGCGGTCGCGCTTCTCGCTCGTCCTGCCGCGTGACTATGCGCGCGTGCTACGCGTCACCGAACACGCCGCAGCTCAGGGGCTCGCGCCCGACAGCACTCTCATCTGGGACCGGATCATGGAGGCCTCCCGTGGCTGACCCGCAAGGATTTCTCAAGACTCGGGAGCGGGAGCTGCCGGAGCGTCGGCCCGTTCCCGTTCGCATCCTGGACTGGAATGAGGTCTACCAGCCGCAGGACCCGGAACAGCTGCAACGGCAAGCCGGGCGGTGTATGGACTGCGGCATCCCCTTTTGCCACTCCGGGTGTCCGCTCGGGAACCTGATTCCCGAATGGAACGATCTCGCCTGGCGCGGCGACTGGCACGGGGCGATCGAGCGGCTGCACGCGACCAACAACTTTCCCGAGTTCACCGGCCGGCTCTGTCCGGCGCCCTGTGAGACCGCGTGTGTGCTGGGCATCAACCAGCCGGCCGTGACCATCAAGCAGGTGGAGGTGACGACGATCGACCGGGCCTGGCAGGCGGGCGAGGTGATTCCCCAGCCCCCGGAACGGCTCTCCGGCAAGACGGTCGCGGTGATCGGCTCCGGTCCCGCGGGCCTGGCCGTCGCCCAGCAACTGACCCGGGCGGGGCATACCGTTGCGGTCTACGAGCGGGCCGACAAGCCGGGTGGATTGCTGCGCTACGGCATACCCGAATTCAAGATGGAGAAGTCGGTCGTCGACCGGCGGCTGGCGCAGATGGAGGCCGAAGGCACGCGTTTTCGCTGCGGTGTAGACGTCGGTGGCGCCATCACCGGCGAGCAGCTTCGCAGCCGGTATGACGCGGTCGTCCTGGCCATTGGCGCCACCGTGCCGCGCGAGCTTCCGGTCCCGGGTCGGGACGCGCGCGGCGTCCTGCAGGCGATGGACTTCCTGCCGGATGCCAACCGGGCCGCTCTGGGGGAACCCGTCGCGGGAGCGGTGACCGCGGCCGGCAAGGACGTCATCGTCATCGGCGGCGGGGACACCGGCGCGGACTGCATCGGCACCTCGCACCGGCAGGGCGCACGGTCGGTGACCAGTTTGGAGATCCTGCCGCAGCCGGGCACGGAACGCCCGCTCAACCAGCCGTGGCCGACCTACCCGATGACCTTCCGCGTGGCGAGCGCCCACGAGGAGGGTGGTGAGCGGCTGTATGCCATGTCCACCCAGGAGATTCTCACCGACGCGGCAGGCGCGGTTGCGGGCCTGCGGGTCACCGAGGTGCGCCTAGGTGACCAGGGTTTCGAGCCCGTCGCGGGCACCGAGCGGGTGCTCCCGGCACAGTTGATTCTGCTCGCCATGGGCTTCCTTGGCCCGCAGCGCGACGGACTGGTCGACCAGCTCGGTGTCGAACTGGACGAGCGAGGAAATGTCAAGCGGGACAACGATTTCCAAACCTCGGTGCCGGGTGTCTTCGTCGCTGGCGACGCCGGGCGCGGGCAGTCGCTGATTGTCTGGGCCATTGCCGAGGGCCGCTCGGCCGCTCGCGGAGTCGACAGCTATCTTGCGGGGACCTCGCAGCTCCCTCGGCCCATCAGCCCGACAGATCGGCCGCTGACGGTCTGAGCTGGTCCTTCCGGACAGCCCCACCGCGAGACCACTCGAAACGTAAGCGCTTACACGGCTAGCATGGGCGCCATGCGTCGAGCCAAGATCGTGTGCACCCTAGGCCCCGCGACCTCTGGTCTCCAGCAGCTCGAGGAACTCGTGCGCGCCGGGATGGACGTGGCCCGCCTCAACCTCTCGCATGGCAGCTATGCGGACCACGAAGCGGTCTACCACAATGTGCGCGCCGCCTCGAACGACCTCGGCCGGGCGGTGGGAATTCTTGTGGACCTTCAAGGCCCCAAGATCCGCACCACCCGCTTCTCGGGCGGCCCGGTTGAGCTGGTCGCCGGGGATCGGTTCACCATCACCACGGACGATGTGGACGGCGGGCAGGAGCGCGTCGGCACCACCTACAAGGGATTGCCGGGGGATGTGCACGCGGGGGACACCTTGCTGATCGACGACGGCAAGGTCGAATTGGTCGCCACCGAGGTCACGCCCACGGCGGTGACCTGCGAGGTGGTCACCGGTGGCACGGTCTCCAACAACAAGGGCATCAACCTGCCGGGCGTCGCCGTCAGTGTCCCGGCGCTCTCCGAGAAGGACGAAGCCGATCTGCGGTGGGCGCTGCACTTGACCGCCGACTTCATTGCCTTGTCCTTCGTGCGCTCCGCGCAGGACATCCGCCGGGTTCACGAGATCATGGACGAAGAGGGAGTACGGCTGCCCGTCATCGCCAAGATCGAGAAGCCGCAGGCCGTCGAGAATCTCGAGGAGATCGTCGAGGCCTTTGACGGGATCATGGTTGCCCGTGGTGACCTCGGCGTCGAACTACCGCTTGAGCAGGTCCCTCTGGTTCAAAAGCGCGCCATCGAGATCGCCCGGCGCAACGCCAAGCCGGTGATCGTGGCCACCCAGGTCCTGGAGTCGATGATCGAGAACCCGCGTCCGACCCGCGCCGAGGCCTCCGACGCGGCCAACGCGGTCCTGGACGGCGCGGATGCCCTGATGCTCTCGGGAGAGACCAGCACGGGGGCCTATCCCGTCGCGGCCGTCAAAACCATGGCGCGCATCATCGAGAACACCGAGGAGACCGGCTTCGAGCGCATCGCCCCGCTGAACTCGCCACCATCGACGGTCAGCGGCGCCATCACCCGGGCCGCCGCCGAGATCGCGCATCAGGTGGGGGCTCGCTATCTGGTCACCTTCACCACCTCCGGCGGCTCGGCCCGTGCGCTATCGCGGCTGCGCCCCTACCGGCCGATGCTCGCCTTCACCCCCAGCGCGGCGACCCGCAGCCAGTTGGCCCTGACATGGGGTGTGGAGACCTTCCTGGTGCCCAATGTGCTGCATACCGACGACATGGCGTTCCAGGTCGACGAGGCCTTGATCCGGGACAAGTCGTGCCCGGAGGGCGAGCGCGTGGTGATCGCCGCGGGGAGCCCCCCGGGCGTCAGCGGCACGACGAACGCCCTGCGGGTGCACTCGGTCGGGGATGCGATCAATCATCGGGGTGCGTTCTCGCACCAGTGATCCACCCGCCGGCCGCTGTCCCGGTATGCTGTGCGGGCACCTCGCCGGGGTGGTGGAATGGCAGACACGGAGCACTCAAAATGCTTTGCCGCAAGGCGTGCGGGTTCAAGTCCCGCTCCCGGCACATCAGGACCAGGGGGGCCATCGGGGTCCCCGTAGGGCAAGAGCGAGGATCGCGCAATGAGCAGTGAGGCCAAGGCAGCATCGCCCCCGCGCATCGTCGTTGCCGAGGACGAGGCGCTCATCCGCCTCGATCTGGTCGAGATGCTCCAGGAAGCCGGCTACGACGTCGTCGGGCAGGCGAGCAATGGTGAGCAGGCCGTCGAACTGGCCCTCGACCTGATCCCCGATCTGGTCATCATGGACGTCAAGATGCCGGTCATGGATGGGCTGTCGGCCGCCGACGAGATCGGCAAACAACGGCTGTGCCCGGTCATCATGCTGACTGCCTTCTCACAGACCGAGCTCGTGGAGCGGGCCCGGGACGCAGGGGTCATGGCGTATGTCGTCAAGCCGTTCACGGCCGCCGACCTGACCCCGGCCATCAATATCGCGCTGTCGCGGTGGTCGGAGCTGAAGGAACTCGAAAAGGAGGTCGCCGACCTCGGCGAGGCCTTGGAGACCCGGAAGGCAGTCGAGCGCGCCAAGGGCGTCCTCATGAAGAAGCTCAAGCTGACCGAGGCCGAGGCCTTCCGGTGGATCCAAAAGACCGCCATGGATCGGCGACTGGGGATGAAAGAGGTTGCCGACGCGGTCATCGCCGGCATCGACAAGGCCTGATCGGGCGCCTCACCCGTCCCATCCGTCACATCCGTGACCAGCCGTCCCGGGCGCGGGCGGACTGGAAAAATTGGCAGGCAAACCCACCTGTTGCCCGGTGCGGTTACCCCTATACAGTGCCGCTACCGGCCGGTTTGCTCGTCCCCGTGTGGACCCGTCGTTGTCCCCCCAATCGTTCGTCTCGACCGACGAGGAGTCATCGTGGCGCGCCCGATCATCAGCGTGAGCAAGGCCTCCGACGAGCACGCCGGCGAGTTGTCGGCCCTGTGGATCGAGTCGGCACTCAGTAGCGGGATGAGTCACGAGCTCGCCGCCCGGGTGGCCAACGCGGCGCGCATCCAGGAGGCGCTGGCCCGGGCCGGGACGACGGTCCTGCTGGCGCGCTCGGATGGATCGCTGGTCGGCTTCGCGGTCGTCAACACCCGCAACCACGGCCTCCTCGAACCGGCGGCGCTCGCGATCGACGAGTTGTATGTCGCGGCGGCGGCCCGCCGGCAGGGGGTTGGCTCCCACATGCTGGCCGCCGTGGCCCGGGTTGCCGAGAGCGAGGGTCACGAACTCGTTTTCGCCAATGTGGCCGCCACCGACAAACTGTCCAACCGCTACTTCGCGCGTCTCGGGTTCGGCGCGAGCGTGACCCGGCGGGTCGTGCCGACCGGGGTCTTGCGCCGCAAGCTCGCGGGTGCCGACCCGGCGCGCGACATGCTGTTGGGGCGGCGCCGTACCATCCGGGCGCGGGCCCGCGTGGCCGCTCCGAGCGTCCCGGCACCCGCCCGCAGCCTCACCCTGCGTCGCTCCGCCGCGAGCTAGGGTCAGGTGGCCGCGCCGGGGGCCTGATCGCGCAGCAGACACGTGATGCGGGCGGTGCAACACCGCCGCCCGGCGTCATCGGAGACGACGACGTCATACGAGACCATCGTGCGCCCCGCGGACAGCAGGGTCGCAACTCCCGTGACCACGCCCGAGCGGGCCGCCCGATGGTGGGTGGCGTTGATGTCGATCCCGACCGCAACCCGGCCCGCCCCCGCGTGCAGTTGCCCGCCGATGGAGCCGAGGCTCTCGGCCAGCACCACGCTCGCGCCACCGTGCAGGAGCCCGTAGGGCTGGGTGTTGCCCGCGACCGGCATCGTGGCCACGATCCGATCGGGCGCCACCTCGGTGATCTCGATGCCCATCCGCTCCAGCAGCGATCCGCGGCCCAGCCGATTCATCATGGCCAGGAGATCGTCGTTCGTGATGTCAGTCATGGCACATAGGCTGCCACGCGTGAGTCGCTTGCTGCTGCTGGATGGACACTCCCTGGCCTATCGGGCCTTCTACGCCTTGCCGGCGGAGAACTTCTCGACCAAGACCGGACAGCATACGAATGCCGTTTTCGGGTTCACCTCGATGCTGATCAACGTCCTGCGGGATGAGGCACCCACGCACGTCGCGGTCGCCTTCGACGTCTCCCGCGACACCTTCCGCTCGCAGGAGTATGCCGAGTACAAGGCCGGCCGCTCCGCAACACCCGGTGAGTTCTCGGGCCAGCTGCCCCTTTTGCGTGAGGTGCTCGACGCGCTGAAGATCCGCCACCTGGAGGTGCCCGGTTTCGAGGCGGACGACATCATCGCCACCTTGACCACTCAGGCCCGAGCTCAGGGGATGGAGGTGGTCATCTGCTCGGGGGATCGCGACGCCTTCCAACTCGTCACCGATGAGGTGACACTGCTCTATCCCGTGCGCGGGGTCTCCGAGGTGTGGCGGATGACCCCCGAGCTGATCACGCAAAAGTATGGCGTCCCGCCGCAGCGCTATAGCGACCTGGCGGCGCTGGTGGGGGAGTCGAGCGACAACTTGCCCGGGGTGCCGGGTGTGGGTCCCAAGACCGCGGCCAAGTGGCTCACGCAGTATGACGGCCTGACCGGAATCGTCGCCCACGTCGACCAGATTGGGGGCAAGGTGGGCGAGGCGCTGCGCGCTCATCTGGAGCAGGTGCTGCGCAACCGGCGGCTCAACCAGCTGGTGCGCGACCTCGACCTCGATGTCCAGATCGGGGAGCTGGAACGCGCGATGTGGGATCGCGAGCGGGTGCACGAGCTCTTCGACGCGCTCGAGTTTCGGGTGCTGCGTGAACGGCTCTTTGCGACCTTCGACACCGCCGCGCAGGAAGCCGAGAGTGGTTTCGAGGTGGAGACCGTGACCCTGGACGGTCCCGGGATCACGCAGTGGCTCGCTGGTCCTGGACGTTCGGGGGACATTGGTGTCCACGTGGTCGGTTCCTGGAGCCGGGGCGCCGGCGATGTCGGCGCCCTAGCCCTGGCCGCGGCCGACGGGCCGGCTGTCTACGTCGACGTGACCCGACTGGACCCCGCGGCCGAGGCGGCGTTGGGGGCCTGGCTGGCCGACGCGGGCGTTGCCAAATTCATGCACGATGCCAAGGGTCCCAGCCACGCCCTGGCCGCCCGCGGCTGGCCGCTGCGGGGTCTGCGCCTGGATACGGCCCTGGCCGCCTATCTTGTGCGGCCCGATCAGCGCGACTTCGACCTTGCCGACCTCGTCGTGCGGATGCTGGGCCGGGACCTGCGGACCGAAACCGGCGCCGATGCCGGGATGTTGGACTTCGGGACCGACGACCAGGGCGAGATCGACGAGGCTGGCGTGCGGGCCCGGGCGGTCCTGGACCTGGGGCAGGTCCTGGCTGAGCAGGTCGAGGCGACCGGCGGCGCCGCGCTCCTTCGGGACGTGGAGTTGCCCCTGGTGGGAGTGCTCGCCGAGATGGAGCAGGTCGGGATCGCCGTCGACCTTGAGCATCTGGAGGCGCTGGAAAAGGACTTTGCCGACGCGCTCGAGCGTGCCCAAGATGATGCGTATGACGCGATCGACGGCCACGCGATCAACCTGGGGTCTCCCAAGCAGTTGCAGGTGGTCCTCTTCGAGACCCTGGGGATGCCCAAGACCAAGCGCACCAAAACCGGCTGGACCACCGACGCCGAGGCCCTAGCCGACCTGTACGCCAAGACGGAGCACCCGTTCCTGGAGGCCCTGCTCAGGCACCGCGATGCCACCCGGCTGCGGGTCACCGTGGAGGGCCTACTGAAGTCGGTCGCGGACGACGGGCGCATCCATACGACCTATGAGCAGACGATCGCGGCCACGGGCCGATTGTCCTCCAAAGACCCCAACCTGCAGAACATCCCGATCCGCACTGAAGAGGGCCGCCGCATTCGCGAGAGCTTCGTGGTCGGGCCGGGGTTCGAGGCGCTGATGTCGGTGGACTACAGCCAAATCGAGATGCGCATCATGGCGCACCTGTCGGGCGACCAGGCCCTCATCGAGGCATTCCGCACGGGTGAGGATTTGCACCGCTTCGTCGGCTCACGGGTCTTCGGGGTCGACCCAGCGGATGTCACACCCGCAATGCGGAGCAAGGTCAAGGCCATGTCCTATGGCCTGGCCTATGGGTTGTCGGCCTTCGGTCTCTCACGCCAGCTGACGATCCCGGTCGACGAGGCCCGCGGGCTGATGGAGGAGTACTTTGCGCGTTTCGGTGGGGTGCGTGACTATCTGCACGATGTCGTCGGTCAGGCCCGGGCCACCGGCTACACCGAAACCATGCTCGGGCGGCGTCGCTATCTGCCCGATCTGACCAGTGACAACCGGCAGCGTCGTGAGATGGCCGAGCGGATGGCCCTCAACGCACCGATTCAGGGCAGTGCCGCGGACATCATCAAGGTCGCGATGCTCGCCACGCATCGCGCACTCGCGGACGCCGGACTCGCCTCGCGGCTGCTCTTGCAGGTGCACGACGAACTGGTCCTCGAGGTGGCGCCGGGAGAGGCTGCCGCGCTCGAAGAACTGGTGCGCCGGGAGATGGGGGCCGCGGTGGCCATGGATCTCCCGTTGGATGTCAGCGTCGGCATCGGTCGCTCCTGGCACGACGCGGGCCACTAGCGCCACCAGCCGCCCTCGCGGGCTACGGCCGACCCCGCCCCCAAGCGATCGCGACGTCCGCCGGGGTCGTGATGATGGCGCTGGTGCTGCGCTGCCTGAGCGCGGCGAGCAAGGTGTTGCGGCAGAAGTTCTCCGGATGCCCGGTCCACCGGTTGCGCCAGTCCGTGCTCGTGCAGTCCCAGGCGTTCGCTTGGCCCATCGTCCCGCTCTTGCCTTCCACGACGCGATAGAGCTGCAGGATCCCGTAGTTGCCCGGGGCCGGTCGCAGCACCGTGAGAATGTCCGGCAACGCCGTCGTGCGCCGATCCGAGCGCACGGGGAAGTCGTAGCACGGCAACGACGGGTTGTTGCACTGGCCACCATTAATCGAAAAGGTCAGCAGCGGGTAGGGATAGGTCGTGGCGGGAGTGCGGGTGTTTGTCAGCGGATCCTCGGTGTAGACGCGACCGAAGCTGAAGTAGTCGGTGACCACCGCCTGCGCGGCCGCGTCCTGGAGGTCATTGGGGTAGTTGAAGAGACCCCAGGCCTTGTTGTGGCCCTTGGCGGCCAGGACGGGAATGGTCGCTCCGCTCTCGTCATACCGCTGCGCATCGGTGCTCAGAGCGGTCATGTCGGCATAGTTCATCCCCTGCGAGACGAAGGACCAGCCCAAGCCGGTGCGCAGGGTGGTCAGGTCGTTCCAGGTCGGATAGATCACCCCACGAATGCACTGCCGGCTCGTGCCGATGCGGTTCACCACGACGCCACCGACCGCGCGCACACCTACGGCTTTGAGGTCGTTGGCGGTCTGCAGCAGCGTGCGCATTCCGGGCTTGGGAGCGCACGATGCCGTCCAGATCGTGCGACCGAACATGACGCTGAGATAACTCGGTGCAGCCCCAGCCGACCCCGGCGCAACGCTCGGCGCCGGTGCGCCGGGGTCCGGTCCGGACGCCGTCGCCGGGCTGGTCACGAGCGCGCCAGCACAGATGCCTGCGCTCAGGGCGATGGCGGCGGAGCGAGCAAACATCTGTTCTGGGCCTTTCCTACAGCGGTCGGGGTGGGTACCGGGGCCCGTCGTCGGACGGGCCCCGGCGCGGTTCACTTGGCGAAGGAGTACAGCCGGCCGTTGCCCACGGCATACACAGAGTTTTGACCCTGCTGGTATGCCGGTCCCGACATCGAATACTGCCCGGTGGCGTAGTTCCACCCGATGCCGCAGGAGGCGGTGAACTTGTAGGTCTTGCCATTCTTGTTGGTGGCCCAGGTGCTGCCGCTCGAAGAGTCGACTGCGGCCCGGGAGTTGAAGGTGCCGCCAACAGCCCGGCTGCATTGGGTCGCGCCAGTTGCCGCGTTCAGGCTGTACAAGGTGCCATTGGCGCCGGTCACGAAGAGGCGGCCCAGGCCCCTGGAGCCGATGAGCTGGCCGGTGGTGCCCATATTGCGCGACCACACCAGCACACCGGTCGCGATGTTGTAGGCGTAGACGTTGTTTCCGGTGTCGGAGACGTACACCCGGCCGTCATTGGGTGCTGCCGCACGGCCGAGCAAGTTGAAGGGGAGGGAGCGGTACCAGATCGACGTGCCGTCGATGGAGCGCACGGCGTCGATGTACTTGCCATTGGCAAGGAGGATGGTGCCATTGGCGATGAACCGCGGCTCGTGGGCGCCCGGCACGCTAAACGCATAGTCCCAAAGGAACGACAGGGTGATGCTGTATCCGTAGAGCCTGGACACGGTCGGGAAGGACGCGGCGACCACGCCATTGCCATAGGCGACGAGCGCGGGCCCACCCGGGCCGGATGCCACGTAGTTCAGGTCGCAGTTCGTGGCGTTGAAACCAAGCACATAACCATTGGTCGTACCCACGTAGATGCGGTTGTTCGCCGCATCGACGGCCGGTGCCAGCGTGGCCTGGCCGTAGTTCGCGGTGGAACACACCAGGGAACCATTGGTCGTGCGACGAATCTCCATCGTCTTGCTCGTGCCGAGAACCACCGTGCCCGGCTTGCCCATCGAGACATAGAGGTTGGTCTTGCCGGTGGCCACACTCCAACGCGGCGCCACGGGCGCCGGTTGCGCGGCAGTGGCCGCGGAGCCACCGATCACGGTGAGTGCGGCGAGCGTGGCGGCGCACGCCGCCACGCGGAATTTGATTTTCATGGTGCCCCCTGTGGCATCCCCCGCTTTGCGGCGGTTGGCGGCGCCCCGCCGCCTGAGGCGAACCTAGCGATAAAACTGGCGGAAATGCGGAAATTGGGGTATTGCATTGTGAACCTGCTCGCATGAGCCAGCTCCGCCGGACACCTTTAGGGTGGGTGCATGCCCGCGGAACAGCCCACGATCCTCGCGACCTCCGGCGGCTACCGGGAGGGACGACGCTCGCGCGTTGAGTTCCACCACTTGGTCCATCACGCCGTGGACCTGTCCGGGGTCAGCGGACGGGCGCCGAGGGTCGCAGTGCTGGGCACGGCCAGCGGCGACCCCCGCT
>CALLZC010000122.1 GCA_937858995.1 uncultured Nostocoides sp. | reverse complement strand
CGAGGTCGTCGCCGGCCGGGAACTCGACCGGCGCGAAGCCAATGGCACGCGCCCACGAGGCGAAGGGCGAGCGCGGCGTCGCGTCCGGGCGGGGGCGGGTGGTGCGGCGTTCGATCCGTTTCTCGGCGGCCTGCTGCGCATTCAGCGGCACCACTCGTTGCACGTAGATGCTCGGCAGGTGGATCTGATCGGGATCCAGGTCGCCGGGCTCGCACAACTCTTCGACCTCGGCGATGGTGATCCGGCCCGCCATGGCCGCCAGCGGGTTGAAGTTCCGCGAGCTGGACCGGAAGACGAGATTCCCGTGCCGGTCTCCGCGCCACGCGCGCACCAGCGCAAAGTCGGTGACGATCGACTCCTCCAGCACATAGGTCCGGCGTGTCCCGCCGATGGTGAACTCTTTGGTCTCCTTCGGCGGTGAGGCCAGCGCGATCGAACCGTCGGCTGCATACCGCCAGGGCAGCCCGCCCTCGGCGATCTGGGTGCCGACGCCGGTTGCCGTATAGAAGGCCGGTATGCCGGCGCCCCCGGCGCGCAGCTTCTCGGCCAGGGTGCCCTGGGGGGTCAGATGAACCTCGAGCTCGCCGCTGAGGAACTGCCGCTCGAACTCCTTGTTCTCGCCGACGTAGGAGCCGATCATTGTGCTGATCCGCTTGTCGCGCAACAGGATTCCCAAACCCCAGTCGTCGACCCCACAGTTGTTGGAGACGGCCGTCAGGTCGTCGATGCCCGCATCGTGGAGGGCGCGGATCAAGACCGACGGGATGCCGCAGAGCCCGAAGCCGCCGACGGCCAGACTCGCTCCGCTGGGAATGTCGGCGACCGCCGCGGCGGCGCTAGAGACCACTTTGTCCATGCCTGCCACCCTATCGACGCCCAGCCGGGAGAGTCCGGGCCGGGCACCCGCACCTCGCGCTAGAAACCTGTGGATCGGGCCCGGGGGCTTGCCTTTTGATGTTACTCGTGGGACAACTGTTGCGGCCGGGGCATTGTCGACCCGGCCCGAGCGGGCACCTGGGAGGTGCCCGGACCGCATCCGATCCGGCCCCGGACCACCGGCCGCACCGCAGGAGTTGCTCCCATGTCACACCCCCCTCGTCGGCTGATCAGCACTGCCCTGATGGCATGGGCGCTGGCACTGGTCATCGCGCTGGCGCTGCCCAGCACCGCCTTCGCCGCGGTGCCCCCGCCGCCGCAGCCGCCCCAGCCGCTGCCCACCGCAGTCGATGTGCACAATCCGAGCTACGAGGCCCAGACCACCTGCGACCTGACCACCAAACCAGGCGTCGCCGCCTTCGCGAAGCTGATGACCGAGCACTACGACCGCCGCGACTATCACACGGTGCGCACCTGCCTCAGCGATGAGAGCCAGCACTACGACGGCCGGGCTATGGACTGGATGCTGTCGGCCTACGACAGCGACGACCGGGCGATCGCGGATGCCGTGGCCACCTGGCTGACCAAGCCGGTGAACGGGGTGTACGGGGCGAACGCCCGACGATTCGGCATCATGTTTCTGATTTGGAACCGCAAGGTCTGGAAGGCCTACCGCAATCCCGAGACCTGGACGACCTACACCGGCTCGCACCCCCACGACGACCACATCCACGTCAGCTTCTATTGGGATGGCGCCTGCAAGCGCACGAGTTGGTGGACCGGGGTGGCCCTGAAGACCTGGAGTGCCAACAAGTGCTCCACCGGCACCGGCCCGCTGGTGACGGTGGACACCGAATTCACCAAGCACAAGGACACCGTCCTCAAGCTCGGCTCGACCGGGGATGCCGTGCGCTTGGCTCAGACAAACCTGCCGGGAGTCTCCGTCGACGGGGAGTTCGGTCCGCAGACCCGCACGGCGGTGATCGCCTTCCAGGAGAAGTGGAAACTCGATGTCTCGGGCCGGGTCAACCTCGGTGTGTGGAATCAGATGGAGCGTTTGCACTACCCGTTGATCAAGTACCGCACCACGACCGTGCTGCGCAAGGGGATGAGCGGTCAGGCGGTCAAGGACGCCCAACGGGCCCTGCGGATCACCCAGGATGGTGCGTTCGGCTCCGGGACGGAGGCCGCCGTGAAACGCATCCAGGGCAAGTACCGCCTCGCGCAGACCGGGGTGATCCGCGCCCTGACCTGGGCCGCTCTCGACGAGGAGTTGCGCTCCCGCGCTCGCCAGGCCCGCGCCGACGCCGACTCCGCTCGATCCGAGGGCGTGGTCGCGGTCACCGGCTGAGGTGCCGCCCGCTGCTGAGCCGGCCCGCTGCGGGCTTCGGACCCGCTCAACAGGTGTAGGTCACGCCTTCGCTGGCCACCCGCGCCGATAGGTCGCCCGGATCGGTGCCACGACTGACCACCAGTGATCCGTCGGCTGCATAGGTCGCTGCCATGAGCCGCAGGAAATCCGTGGGGGAGCCAGCGACGGTGTGTACGCGGGCGCTCGTGGGCACCTGCGAACTCGGTCCGTCGGCATATGTGAGCGTCGGCCCACCGCGCGGGAGGTCCGCAACCAGCGCCGGGTCGGTGTCCGCGGCCCGCGCCCAGGCGTCGAAGCGGTCGGGATACGTGGCCAGTTCGCGGGCCTCGTCGATCGAACCCGCAGGCACGGGGAGGGCCGCGCTGCGGGCCAGCGCGGCCAGGGTGACCACGATCGCCCCGTCGGCCGCGGGATCGGTGGTGACCAGCACGTCGGGCGCGGTTCGGCTCTGGTCGATGCACGCCCCGACGGCCCAGCACGCCAACGCCCAGTATGCGGTGCGCCAGTGCGCCGGCAGGTCGAGCCGGACCACGGTGCCCGGCCCCGCGTCATACTCCTCCTGGAGCAGGTTGGCGGCCTTGGCGACCCAGTTGGCCAGCACCTTGCCCGAGAGTTCGATGCGTTCGCCGGTGGTGTCGTCATAGCAGGTGATCCGCGGTCGGGCGGGGTCACTGGCCAGCAGGCCGGGCAGGAGCTGGTCGAGGCGCACGCCCCCAACCTACGGCGCGCGCCCAGGCCGCGGTCGGTCCGGGCCGGTAGGTTGAGCGCTCGTGAGCGCCGCCACCTCCCCTCCCATGCCGGGGGCCGCGCCCGGTGGCCGGCTCGGGGCCTGGCTGCAGCGTGGCGTGGTGGCCGCCGCCCTCATGGTGCTCACTGCGGCACTGCTCGCGGGGCCCCTGGCGTGGTTGGGCTGGTGGCGCCCGGCCCTGGTGGTCCCGCTCCTTGCGGTGAGCGCGCTGGTTGCGCTGGCACTCGTGGCGCGGCTGCCGGTGCTGCCGATCGGGACCGGCCCCGCGTGGGGCTTGATCGTGGTGAGCCTGGCCACCGGCTGCTGGGCCACAGCGACCCACAGCTCCCAGATCCTCCCGCGCCGGGACGCCGGATCCAACCTGCAGGCGGCGATCGCGCTCGCGGACACCGGTCACCGGATCCTGCAGGTGCCCGCCGCGAGCATCGGCGGGCCGCAGATCCTGGACATCGCGGGGCTCACGATCGCCAGCCCGGCCTTCTATCAGGTCGGCGATGCGGCGCAGCCCGCGGTGGAGCCGCAGTTCGTCATCGGTCCGGCGGCGGTCTATTCGCTTGGGCGTTGGGTGGGCGGCATCGAGGCGATGCTGATCCTGCCGGGCTGGCTGGTCGCGGCGGGGGTGCTCGCGCTGGGGCTGCTCACCACCGTGGTCCTGCGCGGCTGGTGGGGGGTGGTCGCCGCCCTGGCCGTCGCCATCCAGTTCCCCGTGCTGCATACCGGCCGGGCCACCTACTCCGAGCCGCTGGCGATGCTCACCCTCGGGGCGGGTCTGTTGCTGATGGTGCTGGCAGCCCGCCGGGATCACGCCCGCGCGGCGGCGCTGGCCGGGCTGCTCATCGGGGGGACCGCCCTGGTGCGGATCGACGGTCTGCGCGAGGCGATCCTCCTGCTGCCCGTCATCGCGCTGGGCGCGCTGTCGGGGCGGGCCTGGGCGCGGCCGCTGCTACTCGGCACGGCGGTGGGTTTGCTCGGGTCCTTCGCCGCGGCCCTGGCGCTCTCGCGCGAGTACCTCGGCTCGATCACGGGCAGCCTGTTGCCCTTGGTGGCGCTCGGCGTCGCGACCGCGGGCGGGGCGCTCCTGGTGCTGGTCCTGGCGCGTCGCGGCCTGCGCATGCCCACCACCCTGGCGCGGGCGCTTCCGGGAGGGCTCGCGCTCGCCGTGCTGGGCACCGGAATCCTGCTGGCGGCTCGGCCGCTGTTCCTGACGGTGCGCCAGGACGCGCGCGATCCGGGGGCCCGGGTCGTGGCTGGCCTGCAGCAGCGGCAGGGGTTGCCAGTGGATGGCGGCCGGACGTATGCCGAACACAGCGTCACCTGGCTCGCGTGGTGGGTGGGTCCGGTTGCGCTCGCCGTGGCCCTGATCACCCTGGCCGTGCTGTTCGCCCGCGTCGCCCGGGCCTGGACTGCCGGTGAGGGGCTGCCCGCCTGGGCCGGGGTGTTGGTCGTGGCCAGTGGCTCGACCCTCCTGACGCTCTGGCGCCCCGGGATCACCCCCGACCATCCGTGGGCCGAGCGTCGGCTGGTGATCGCCTTGCCATTCGTCGCGCTCCTGGTGACGGCAGGGGCTGCCTGGCTCTGGCGGGGCGGGCCCGAGGCGTGGCGGATGTCCACCGGCGCCCGCGGCGCCGTGGCGGGGCGCGCGCTAGCGTGCGCCGCGATCGTCACTTTGCTCCTCCCGAGTGCGGCCGCCACCTGGCCGCATCGTCTCGAGCGGGTGGAAGCCGGTTCGTTGCTCCCCGTGGCGCAGGTCTGCCGTGCCCTGGCCCCCGGAGATGTTGCCGTCGCCGTCGACGCGCGGGCCGCCAACGAATGGCCGCAGGTCATCCGCGGGATGTGCGACCGGCCGGCGCTGTCGACGACCAATGCCCTGCGCAACGACCCGCACGCCCTGGCCGCGGCGCTGGACCGGGTCGCGTCCGGCTTGCCTTCCGGGGCGCGGCTGGTGCTCGTGAGCGCCGACTCGGCGGCCGCCATCACCGCGCTCGGGGGCACGCCCCAACAGGTCGCCAGCAGCGTGGTGCTGGAGGACGAGCGGCTGCTCGAGCGGCGCCCCGACGGCGTGGTGCCGCTGCCCATCGAGATCTGGCTCGCGGCATACCCGCCGTGAGG
>CALLZC010000121.1 GCA_937858995.1 uncultured Nostocoides sp. | reverse complement strand
GCAGAAGACGGCATACGAGATAGGAGTCCGTCTCGTGGGCTCGGAGATGTGTATAAGAGACAGGTGTATGCCGTGACGCCCCCGCTCGCGGCGAGGCTGCGGGGGGCGGTCACCGCCTGGGTGCCTGCGAGGGCCCCGCGGGTCGTGGTGCGCGCGGCGCGGTCACCCTGGGCGGCGCGGTCGGCCAAGAGCGCCCGAGACTCGCCGGCGGCGGCCACAAAAGCCGAGGCCTCGAGGTTGTTGAGGGCCGACCCGGCCAGGACGGTGGTGGTGGCGTCGGCCGGCGCGACAGCAACATAGGTCGCACTAGCCGTTGCGGCAACGGCAAGGGTGGCGGCCGTCATCAGGGTGAACGTGCCAGGGCTGCGGCGGCGATGGCGGCCGTGGGGGCGGCGAGCGATCAACACGAGAAGGGTGGCCTTTCGGGGGGGAATCGCTCCACGGTAGCGACCGACTCACCCAAATGTCACATCGAGATAACGGTCCGCCTGTCATCGGCGCATCGCCCGGCCCCTCGCCGGCCAGGCGTGGCCAGTGCAAATATGTCGGCCATGCCCCATTTCACCCGCGCTGAACTGGAGGCCTGTCGCGGTCGCGTCGTTCCCGATCTGATCGCCCCCGGCCTGCGGCTGCTGTTCGTCGGGATCAACCCGGGGCTGTGGACCGCCGCGACGCAGACGCACTTCGCCCACCCTGGGAATCGCTTCTATCCCGCCCTGCTGCGGGCGGGAATCATCGAGCGGCCCATCGACCCGGCCGCTGGCATGAGCGATGCGGACCGGGAGTACCTCATCGGGCGCGGCGTCGGCATCACCAATCTGGTGGCGCGGGCGAGCGCCCGCGCCGACGAACTCACCGCGGCGGAGTATGCGGCAGGGGGCCGCGAGCTCGCCGCGCGGGTCGCCCGGTACGCACCGCACGTGGTCGCGGTGGCGGGCATCACGGCATACCGGCGGGCCTTTGGGGTGCGCGCGGCCACGGCCGGCCGCCAACCCGAGCCGCTCGCGGGCGCGTTGCTGTGGGTGGTGCCGAATCCCAGCGGCCTGAACGCCCACGAGACCATCGACTCGCTCGCGCATGCGTACGCCGAACCGGCCCGCGCCGCCGGGGTCATCTGATGTCGCGGCCGGGCTAGGCAGATCCGTCGCGAGCCTCGCCTCACGGCGAACTCAGCAGAGGTTGCGCTCAGAACCACAGGCTGCATCGTGTGGACCTGAGCGCAGGCTTTGCTAGCAGAGGTTAGGTCGGGGGGTCAGGGTCAGGGGGTCGGAGGGTCGGGGGCCAGGGGGTCGCGGCCACATCTGAGCCAGGGGACCCATCCGCCGGCCGGCTTACTGCGAATGACTTGCAATAAGCTGGACGGGTTCGTCGACTGGAGGTTGCAAAAATGCATGTGCCCGATGGGTTCTTGGACGCGCCAACCTCCCTGGCGACGGCCGGTGTGGCCGCCCTCGGCGTGGGGGTAGCGCTGCGCGGGGCTCGGCGCGAACTCAGCGACGCCGCGGCTCCCCTCGCGGGGCTGGTCGCCGTCTTCGTCTTCGCCGGCCAGCTGCTGAACTTCCCGGTGGGCGCGGGCACCTCCGGTCATCTCGTGGGCGCGACGCTTGCGGCCGTCCTGGTGGGGCCATTCACGGCCACCTTGTGCCTGACCGTTGTGCTCCTGGTGCAGGCGCTGGCGTTCGCCGACGGGGGCGTGAGCGCCCTGGGGACCAATGTCACGCTCATGGCCCTTGTCGCCGTGTGGGCCGGGTATGCGGTCTTCCGGCTGGCCCGCGCGCTGCTGCCGCGCGCCGTGGCCAGCGTGCCCGTAGCAGCCGCCATCGCCGCCTTCGTCTCGGTTCCGGTCACCGCTCTCGCCTTCTGCGGGCTGTATGCCGTGGGCGGGCAGGCACCCATCGACCTGAGCACCCTGGTCGTGACCATGCTGGGCTGGCATACGGCCATCGGTCTCGGCGAGGCCGCGATCACCTTCCTGACGGTCGGCTCCGTCGTGGCCGCTCGCCCCGACCTCGCCTACGGGGCGCGGGACCTGCTGACCACCCCCGAGCTCGAGATCCGGACGGCGGCCTGGACGTGAGCCGCCGACGCATCTCGACCCGGACCCTCCTCACCGCGGGTCTGGCCATCTCCCTCGTCCTTGCCGGGGTCGTGAGCTACTACGCCTCAGCTCACCCCGACGGACTCGAATTCGTTGCTCGCACATTGGGTTTCGAATCCACCAGCGTCGAATCTGCCGTCGGCGACTCCCCGCTGGCCGACTATGCCGTCCGCGGCGTCTCGAACTCGCGCCTGGCCAGCGGATTGGCGGGGATCGTGGGGATCGCCTTGGTCGCCCTGCTGATGACCGGCCTGATGCGGCTGCTGCGACGGACCCCGGCCGGTTCTGGCACCGGCGAGCGCTGACATGGGCGCCGGCCACGGACACCATCTGCACTACCACGGACATTCACCGGTCCATCGCCTTCCGGCGCACGCCAAGCTCGTGGCCTTGCTGCTCTTCGTCGCGGCCGTCGTCGGCACCCCACGCCAGGCCCTCTGGGCCTTCGCCGGGTATGCCGTGCTCCTGCTCGGGGCAATGGTGATCGCTCGGGTTCCGGCGGCCTATCTGCTGCGGCGGATGATCGTGGAACTGCCCTTCGTGGTCTTCGCGGTGCTGCTGCCCTTCATCGCCGTCGGCCCGCGCGTCGCGGTGGGGCCGCTGAGCTTGTCCGAGGCAGGCCTGTGGGGTGCCTGGGCGCTGTTGTCCAAAGGCACCCTGGGTGTCGGTGCCGCCGTCCTGCTCGGCGCCACGACCGAACCACACGAACTCGTGCGGGCTTTGGACAAGCTGCGCCTGCCGCAGCCCCTCGTGCAGATCGCCGCTTTCATGCTGCGCTATCTCGAAGTCATTCTCGCGGAACTCGATCGGATGCGGATCGCCCGCGAATCCCGGGGGTTCACGGCCCGCTCGATCCGGCACTGGCCGGTGCTGGCCGCCACCTTGGGCGCCCTGTTCATCCGCTCGTACGAACGCGGCGAGCGGGTGCACCTGGCGATGCTCTCCCGCGGCTACACCGGCCGGATGCCGTTCGCCGCGGACCTCGTCGCCACCCGGCAGCAGTGGCTCACGGCACTGGCCCTGCCGCTCGTAGGGGCTGGCGTGTGCGCCACCGCCTGGGCAGCGGGGATGCCATGAGCACGCCGGTGCTGGACCTGCGCGGCGTCGCCTACGCGTATCCCGATGGGCACCAAGCCCTGTTCGGCGTCGATCTCCATGTCCACCGCGGCGAGCGCGTGGCCCTCCTCGGTCCCAATGGCGCCGGCAAGACGACCCTGGTGCTGCACCTCAACGGGATCCTGCGCTCTGGCGCCGGGACGGTGCGCATCTCGGGGCTGCCGGTTGCCCCCGACAATCTGATGGAGATCCGGCGCCGGGTCGGCGTGGTCTTCCAGGACCCCGACGATCAACTCTTCATGCCGACGGTGCGCGACGATGTCGCCTTCGGACCAGCCAACCTCGGCCTGTCTCGGGAGGTGATCGCGGAGCGTGTCGAGTCCGCCCTGCGGGCCGTCGGCATGCTCGACTTCGCGGACCGGCCCCCGCACCATCTGTCCTTCGGCCAGCGACGACGCGTGGCCGTGGCCACCGTCCTGGCCATGGAACCGGAGATCCTCGTCCTCGACGAGCCATCCTCCAACCTCGACCCGGCCGCCCGCCGGGAGCTGGCGCAGATCATCGAATCGCTCGAGGTGACGGTCTTGATGGTCACCCATGACCTGCCTTACGCCGTGCAGCTCTGCGAGCGCTCGGTCATCCTCTCCGGCGGCATCATCGTCGCCGACGGCCCGACACCCGACCTGCTGGCAGATGAGCCGCTCCTGGCCCGACACCGGCTGGAACTGCCATACGGGCTCGACCCACGTGGGCTGGGTCCGCGCGCGGGCTCTCGTCCCGCAGGCTGAGGCACGTCATACCAGCGGTCGCCACATCTCGACCGGAGCCGGACCTGGGACCGATGCGGCCCGATGCGCGGGGCCGCCATGGTTGGGGACATGAGCACCCTGATCGCCCTCGCCACCTTCCTCGTCGTCGCCGCCGGGGTCGCGTTGATGTCCGCCCTGGCCGCCGTCCCGCTCGTCCTGGAGATGGCGGCCGAAGAACGGGAGGTTGCACCGGTCATCCCGCTGGCTCCCGGGCGTCACCGCCACACGCCGACCGTGGGACACCGCGCACGATCCGCGGCCTGATCGCGTGCTACCGCGCGTATGCCGTGGCGTGCTTGGGCTGATAGATCAAGATCGCGTCCGTCCCCGGCACCTCGACCTCCATGCCTATGCCGAACCCCATGTCCACGGGGCCGGCAAGAATGCTCGCGCCGCGCTCGCGCAGGGTGGCGGCCGTGGCCTCGGCATCCTCGACCATCAGGCTCAACTGGTGGTGACGCGGCGCCCGGAAGGCCTCGCCCGAATGCTGACCCGTCGTCGGATGCATCGCGATCTCACACGGGCCCGCGTCGAAGATGAGCCAGTCCGGGCCTTCGTTCTCATCGTCGCTGACAAAGGGCAGTTGTAGGACATCGCGAAAGAACGCGCGGGTGGCCGGCGCATCGTCGCTGTACATAAGGGCGTGGACGGCGGAGATCATGCTCTCGACCCTATCCACAGCCAATCCACCCGCCAGGGCCACCGGCACCTCAGCTCAGGTGCGGCGCCACTCGCTCGGCGACCAGGTCGAGGTGGTCGAGGTCGGCCAGGTCGAGTACCTGCAGATAGACGCGGGTGGCGCCGAGTGCGGCATACTCCCGCAGCGTCTCGATGCACTCATCGGGCGTTCCGGCGACGCCATGCTCCTTGAGTTCGCCGACCTCCCGGCCGATGGCGCCGGCGCGCCGGGCTACCTCCACTTGGTTCGCGCCGCAGCACAGAACCAAGGCGGTGGAGCGCACGATCTCGCTGGGGTCGCGGCCGGAGACGTCGCAGGCCGCGTCGAGACGGGCATACAGGGCTGCGACCTCGTCCAAGGCCGCGAACGGGACGTTGAACTCGTCGGCAAAGCGGGCAGCCAGACGCGGCGTGCGCGTGCGTCCCTTGCCACCGATGACGATGGGCGGCCCGTTGGGGGTGGCCGGCTTCGGTAGGGCGGGCGCGTCGGTGAGCCGGTAGTGCCGGCCGGCGAACGAATAGCTCTCCCCGTCGCCCGTGCCCCACAGCCCGGTGATGATCTCCAATTGCTCCTCGAGTCGCTCGAAGCGCTCCCCGAGCCCAGGGAACGGGAGCCCGTATGCCGTGTGCTCGCCCTCGAACCAGCCCGCGCCGAGCCCGAAATCCACTCGCCCACCGGACATTTGGTCGACCTGAGCGACCGAGATGGCCAGCACTCCCGGGTGCCGGAAGGTGGCCGAGGTGACCAGGGTCCCAAGGCGGATGCTGGTCGTCTCGCGGGCCAGCGCGGCCAGGGTCAGCCACGAGTCCGTGGGCCCGGGCAACCCGCTGCCGCCCATGGCGAGCCAGTGATCGGAGCGGAAGAATGCGGCATACCCGCACTCCTCGGCGCGGCGTGCCACGGCCAGCTGGTCGGCATACGTGGCCCCCTGCTGGGGTTCGACGAAGACCCTGAGCTCCACGACGGCCATCCTTGCAGGCCCAGGTGCATCCTTGCCGGGCCCGGGTGTCCTTGCTTGCCCGGTGTCACCGCACCCAGGGCCGACCCAGGCACACCGCATACGGTGCGGTCATGGAGTGGGGCGAGCTGGTGCGCGAGCGACTCGTGCCCGGGCCGAGCGAGCCGAGCAGCGCCGCAACCCTGGTTGCCGTCGCGGTGGCGCTGGTGGCCATCAGTTGGGGACCGTTATGGCGCCTGGCGCGCATCGGGGTCACGCTGGCGCATGAGGTCGGCCATGCCGTCGTGGGATTAGCCGTCGGGCGCCGGTTCACCGGCTTCGTGGTCTCGGGTGACGCGTCCGGGCACGCGGTGACCGTGGGGCCGGTCCGCGGGCTGGGGCGAGTGGCGACGACCTGGGCTGGCTATCCCGCCCCCGCGGTGGCCGGCTTACTCCTGATGTGGGCCGGCACCCGTGGTTATGGCGCGCTCGTGGTCGGCCTCGCGCTGCTTGGCAGTGTCCTCTTGCTGCTGCTCGCCCGCTCGGTGACTAAGTGCCGCCCGCCCATGTGACTAACCTCTGCTAGCAGAAGTTAGTCAAATCAGCACACTTTCCTAGGTGTGCTGATTTGACTAAGTGCTGCTAGGCCGTGTTACGAAAGTTGTTTGAGCCAGCGGCTGATGTTAACGACGCGCACGGTGGCTTGGTATCTGACG
>CALLZC010000120.1 GCA_937858995.1 uncultured Nostocoides sp. | reverse complement strand
GGACAGAAGCGGATCCCCTGCTAGCAGAGGTTAGGAAGCCGGCCGAGCGGGGGGAGCCGCCACCCGGTGTGCCGCCGCCACCCCCCATGCAACCTCTGCTAGCAGAGGTTGCGCTCAGAGCCACACGTTGCATCCTGTGGACAGAAGCGGATCCCCTGCTAGCAGAGGTTAGGAAGCCGGCCGAGCGGGGGGAGCCGCCACCCGGTGTGCCGCCGTCACCCCCCATGCAACCTCTGCTAGCAGAGGTTGCGCTCAGAGCCACACGTTGCATCCTGTGGACAGAAGCGGATTCCCTGCTAGCAGAGGTTAGGAAGCCGGCCGAGCGAAGGGAGCGGGCCGCGGATCGGAACGTCATCGCGCTCGATCGTAGCCACGGCATACCCTGCCCGCGTGACCAGGTATGGCTACTTCGGCCCGTCGGGGACCTTCACCGAGTCCGCGCTGCTCTCGTGGGCCGACGCGCAGGAGAGCGAGCGGACGGCATACGCCTCCGTCGACGCCACCTTGGCGGCGGTGCGCGCGGGCGAGGTCGACGCGGCGATGGTGCCGATCGAGAACTCGGTCGAGGGCGGCGTGAGCGCAACCCTCGATGCCCTCGCCAGCGGCACCCCGCTGATCGTCATCGGCGAACGACTGGTGAAGATTCGCTTCGTTCTCGCCGCCCCAGCGGGTATGACGCTCGCGCAGGTCCGCACGATCGGCACCCACTCCCATGCCTGGGCCCAGGTCCGCGGCTGGATCGGGGCGCACCTGCCGGAGGCGTCCTACGTCCCGACACTGTCGACCGCCTCGGCGGCCTTCGACCTCGCCGGTGGGGGCGGCGCCCATCACGACGCCGCCATATGCGCACCGGTGGCCGCCGAACAGGCCGGCCTGGCGGTGCTTGCCGACGACATCGGAGACATCAAACGCGCCGTGACCCGCTTCGTGCTCGTTTCCCGGCCGACGCACATCCCGGCCCCGACGGGCGCCGACAAGACGACTCTGGTGCTCTACCAACGCCAGGACCAGGCGGGCGGCCTGCTGCGGTTGCTCGATCAGTTCGCCACGCGCGGCATCAATATGACCCGGTTGGAGTCGCGGCCGACGAAGCACTCGATGGGCGACTACTGCTTCTCCGTCGATATCGAGGGTCATGTCCTGGATGAGCGGGTCGGCGAGGCGTTGACGGGGCTCAAGCGGGTGTGCGCGGAGGTGGTCTATCTAGGCAGCTACGCGCGGGCCGACAACGCGCCTGCGCACATCGCGCCCTACAACACCGACGACGACTTCCGGGCCGCCCGCCGCTGGTTGGAGGCCCTGCGCGACCTGGTCGATTAAAGGTGGCGGCTTGACATTTGTAGTTAGGTTAGCCTTACCTTAACTACAGGAGTTTCCCGGACGCCGAAGGACGATCGACTCATGCTTGTCAGCAATGCCCTGGTCGGCCTGCGCGAGGGCCTCGAGGCCTCGCTCGTCGTCGTCATCCTGATCGCCTTCCTGGTCAAGACCGACCGGCGCTGGGCCCTGACATGGGTATGGGTGGGCGTCGGCGCGGCGGTGCTGCTCTCGGCAGCGCTGGCCGCCTTCCTGACCTACGGCACCCGGCGGTTGAGTTTCGAGCAGCAGGAGTTGATCGGCGGCGGGGCCTCGATCCTCGCCGTCGGCTTCGTCACGGCGATGATCTTCTGGATGCGTAGCGCCGCTCGCACCCTGGCCGGTGACCTCAAGGGCAGCTTGGACCGGGCCTTGGACGCGGGCGGGCTGTGGGTCGCACTCGTCGGCTTCCTCGGCGTCGGCCGCGAGGGGCTCGAGACAGCAATCTTCTTCTACGCCACGGCCCAGGCTGCCGGGGCGGGGACCAGCGCGCCGCTCATCGGCTGGGTCATCGGCATCCTCGGTGCGGTTCTGCTCGGCCTGCTGATCTACCGCGGAGCCATCCGGATCAACCTGGCGACCTTCTTCCGCTACACCGGAATCTTCCTCGTGCTTGTCGCGGCAGGGATCCTGGCGTACGGCGTCCACGACCTCCAGGAAGCCCGGTTCCTGCCGGGCCTGACCTCGCTGGCGTTCGACATCAGTCACGTCATCGAGCCGGGGGGCTGGCTCGGAACGCTTCTGAAGGGCATCTTCAACGTCACCCCTGCCACCACCTGGCTCCAGGCCATCTGTTGGCTTGGGTATGTCGGTGTGGTCCTCCCGCTCTTCCTGCGCCCGGTGCCCGCGGGTCCCGACCGGGCACCGCCCGCGCGCGCCGGGGAACCGGCCACCACCCGCTGATCCGGCGCCCGAACGACCGCCGTCACATCTCTGCCTGCCTGCGGGCCGTCGCCCGCGCTACCTGCCATCACCTCAAGGAGATCCGTTGTCTCGCAACCTAGCTGCTCTGCGCCGCGTGTCAGTGACCACCGGCGCACTCCTCGCCCTAGCCGCGTGCGGTGGCGGCGCGGATCCCGCACCCAGCACCGGCGTCGGTGGGCCGATCGCGGTGGTCGCCACCGACACCGAGTGCCGGGTGGCCGTGACCACCGCTCCCGCCGGCACCATCACCTTCGCCATCACGAACCAGGGCACCAAGCTCAACGAGTTCTATGTGTATGCCGAGGGCGACCGCATCATGGGCGAGGTCGAGAACGTCGGGGCGGGGCTATCGCGCGAGTTCCACGTCGAGATTCGGGAGCCGGGGACCTACGAGACCGCATGCAAGCCCGGGATGGTGGGTGACGGCATACGCGCCGCGTTCACGGTGACGGGCGACGCGCCCGCGGCGCGCAGCGACAACGAACTGCTGGCCCAGGCGGTCACGGGATATCACCGGTGGGTGTCGGCTCAGGCGGATGAGTTCCTCACCGAGACAGGGAAGTTCGTAACTCTCGTCAAGGCGGGCGAGGTCGAAAAGGCCAAGGCGCTCTACCCCACCGCGCGCTCCTATTGGGAGCGCATCGAGCCGGTGGCCGAATCCTTCGCCGACCTCGATCCGCTTATCGACGGGCGCGAGGACGTGGTGGCCGAGGGGATGGAGTTCACCGGCTACCACCGGCTGGAGAAGGACTTGTGGGTCGACGGTCTCCAAGCCGACACCAACGCCATGGCCGATCGCCTTCTCGCCGATGTGACGCAGCTGGTGACGAAGGTCAAGGCCACCGAGCTCAATGCGCTCCAGCTGGCCAATGGTTCCAAGGCGCTACTCGATGAGATCGCCACCGGCAAGATCACCGGCGAGGAGGAGCGATACAGCCATACCGACCTGTGGGACTTCGAGGCGAACTTCGAGGGGTCCAAGGCGGCCATCGCGCAGTTGCGCCCGTTCCTGGAGGACAAGGATCCTCAGCTGGTTGCGGCCATCGACGCCAGCAGTACGGCGCTCGGTGAGTTGTTGGAGTCCTACCGCGTGGGCGACGGGTTCGCGCTCTACACCGACCTGACCCCGGCGGACATCAAGAAGCTGACTGACTCGCTCGACGACTTCGCGGAGCAGGTTGCCAAGGTGGCGGGGATCGTTGCGGCCGGCTGAGCACGAGCAAGGCGAGGCGCGCCCCTCGCGACGCGGCGTTGTCGGCCTCTCCGGTGCCCTCGCGGCGGGCCTGCTCACCGGGGCTGGGGCGACGTATGCCGCGACGGCGGCCCCCCGCTCGTCCGGCCCGCCCAGCGCAGGCCGTGGATCCCCCGAGGGAACGGACCCGAGTGGGTCCGTGCCCTTCCGAGGGGTGCATCAGGCGGGAATCGTGACGGCCGCTCAGGGCCGCATGCACTTTGTAGCCCTCGACGTCGTCAGTGACGACCCTCAGCGGCTGCGCGACCTGTTGAAGGCCTGGACCATTGCCGCCGAGCGGATGACGTATGGCGCCGAGGCCGCCCCTGGGGGCGCCGTGGGTGGTGGCCCTTGGGATGTGCCGGAAGACACCGGTGAGGCGCTTGGGTTGCCACCATCCGCATTGAGCATCACTATCGGTTACGGCCCCTCGCTGTTCGACTCCCGGTTCGGTCTTGCCGATCGCCGACCCGCGGCGCTGCGTGAGCTGCCCGCGTTCCTCGGTGACGATCTGGACCCTGCCCGGTCCGGCGGGGACCTGTGCATTCAGGCCTGCGCCAACGACCCGCAGGTAGCTGTGCACGCCGTGCGCAATCTCATCCGGATGGGGCTGGGAACCGTATCGGTGCGCTGGAGCCAGCTCGGCTTCGGTCGCACGTCGGCCACCTCACGTGCCCAGCAGACGCCGCGGAACCTGTTCGGTTTCAAGGACGGCACCGCCAACATCATGGCCGAGGACACCGCAGCGCTGGACACCCACGTGTGGATCGCCCCCGCCGACGTCCCGGGCCCGGCCGCGTGGGCTGCCGGCGGTAGCTACCTCGTGGCCCGCCGCATCCGCATGCACATCGAGGTCTGGGACCGCACGCCACTGCGGGAGCAGGAAGTCATCTTTGGGCGCGGCAAGCTGGAGGGCCAGCCACTGGGTCAGAAAGCCGAGCGGGACATCATCGACTTTGCGGCCCCGGGGCCGGACGGACAGCCGGCCATTGCCGACGTGGCCCACGTTGCCTTGGCCCACGAGTCGAACCTCGGTGGGGTCCGCATCCTGCGCCGGGGATACAACTTCACCGACGGCAGCGACGGGCAGGGTCACCTCGACGCCGGTCTCTTCTTCGTGGCATTTATGCGCGATGCGCACCGGCAGTTCGTCCCGATGCAGCGGGCGCTGGCGAGCAAGGACGTCCTCAACGAGTACATCGAGCACACCGGCTCGGCGCTCTTCGTGTGTCCGCCGGGGCTGTCCGGTGAGCAGGATTGGGGGACACAGCTGTTCGGGCGCGCCTGAGCTGCCCGATCTGTCAGTCCAAGCTGTCGAACCGAGCCGCGGGCGGGCGCTACTCGTGCCCCTCCACCCAGGCGTCGATCTCGCTCCATCTCGCGGTCAACCACGCCTCGATGGCTGCGGGGTCGCGTGGGACCTGATCGGCAAGATAGGTCCAGGTGTGCACCAGGAAGGGTTGTTGGAAGGGGATCGCGTCAAAGATCGCCCGAGGACCCGCAAGCTCGCCGAGCCCAGCGTGCGCGACGATCATGACATCCGCGTCCGGTCGTGCGGTGAGCGTCGCGATCGCACCTTTGGTCTTGGGCGGGAGCACATTTCGCAGCAACTCCGCCTGCCGCGCCCGAGCGTGATGGCCCGCCTGGCGCAACCGGTCGATGAGCCGACGGCGTCGGGCAGGGGTCCAGTTCTCGCCCTCCGGGAAGATCAACAGGGCGTCCCGCGGGTCCAAGGTGTCGGCTAGCCGGCGCACGCCGCTGATGCGGTCATCTCCCGCGCCGGAGGCAGACGGCACGAAGGCCGAACCCAGGCGAGTGAGGATGAGGTCGATTCCAGGGTCCCATCGCAGGGCATCCGCGAGGACGATCCGCGGCAGTCGGCCGGCGGTTCGCGAAAGCAACCAGGCCACGGCGAGGGAGTCTGCGGGACCGGCATGCCGGGCGAAGGCGATCAGCGGTCGTTGCGGGTCCCCGAAGTCCATGACCGTGTCGAGGCGCACATCAAGGCCAACCCACTTGCGGCCCAGACGCATCGCCGTGTCGAGCACCCGTACCAGGAGTTCCTCATGGTCGCGCCGCCACGTCGGTGACTGGCCGCGCGGGTCGGCCAGCCAGAGCCGCCAACACCCCACGAGCAGTTGGACGTCGAGCCACACGCCGAGCAGCACCAACCCCGTCGCCCGGAAGAGGCGCGCCCGGCGGTCGGCCAGCGACCAGATCGCGCCCACCACCAGGAGCGGCAGGCACGCCAGCGTGGTGATCGCGGCGAGCACCGGCCACACCAGCCGCAACGCCCGCCGCACGATCAGCGGTGGCGGTCCCAGACCACCCATGGCCATGGCGTCACCCCCCTCATGCCGAGCCTGCCAGATAGGCGGAGGTTGCCGCATACGCGCTCTCGATGCGCTCGGTGACCTTCCGCGCGCGAGCCTGGCTGAACGATAGCGTCGGCGAGGAGTTTGCTCCGCTCGGAAGCACGTGCAGGGCAACAGATTCCGGAACTTTGGCCATTTCTTCGACGTAGCGGTGCCGCCGCGAGATCTCAAAGGCCACGGCCACGACGTCCCAGGGGGCCCGCGGCACGCTCAGCGGCTGTTCGACCCGACCGACCTGCAGGACGTAGATCCGGTCCGCGCCCAACTCGATGGCCCGCCCGACCGGGATCGAGTGCACGAGTCCGCCGTCGAGATAGTGGCGGCCATCGATGCGTACCGGTGGGAAGAGCCCGGGCACCGAGCAGGACGCGAGGACGGCCGGGGCCAACGCGCCCGACGCGAACCACGTCGCCGTGCTGTCCTCGATCTGCGCGGCCACGCATTGAAAGGGGATCGCCAAGTCGGCAAAGTCGGCGGCTGGCAAGTAGCGTTCGAGCAGCGTCGCGAGCGGCGCGTGCGTCAGCAGGTGCGTCGGGTTGCGCGCGATCTTCGCGGCCTTGCGCACCGGGCGTTCCCACAGGACGCCCTCGCGGACCACCTCCTGCCATACCTCGGTCAGCTGCGCCGCGCCATACGCGGACGGATCGGAGGCGATGAAGGCCCCGTTCAGCGCACCAATACTGGTGCCCACCACAAGATCTGGGGTGATACCAGCATCGGCGAGGGCGCGGACCATCCCGACCTGCGAGGCGCCGAGCACGCCACCGCCACCGAGGACGAAGGCCGTGCGCGCGCTCACCCGGTCAGCCTAAGTGGACGCTGATCCCGCCCGGACTTCGCGTGCCGCGAATGGGACAACCGCCGCCAGCCGTAGCGCGAACCGCGGCCGTGCCCCCAAGATGTGCTGTATGGCTGCCCCATTGACCGTCATCCTGTTCGGTGCCACCGGCGATCTTGCCAAGCGCAAACTCATCCCCGGCATGCTGCATCTCTTCCAGAGCGGGCTCCTGGAGGACATGCGGGTCGTGGGGACCTCGCTCGATGACATGAGCGTCGATGACTTCCGCGAGCTTGCCCTCAAGGCGATCAAGGAGCACAGCACCCGGACGTTGAAGGATGAGGACTGGAATGCCTTCGCCCAGCGTCTCGACTATGTGCCGATGTCGGCCGGGCCGGACGCTCTGAAGGCGGCCGTGCTCCGCTCCGAGGAACTACTGCCCGGCGACAACGAGTTGCGCTTGCACTACCTGTCGGTGCCACCGAAGGCAGCCCTGTCCGCGGTGCGAACCATCGGCGAGGCGGGCCTCGTCGAGAACAGCCGCATCATCATGGAGAAGCCATTCGGCACCGACTACGAGTCCTCCCGCAAGCTCAACCGCCAACTCCACGAAGTCTTCGACGAGGCGCAGATCTTCCGGATCGACCACTTCTTGGGCAAGGAAGCGGCCCAGAACATCCTCGCCTTCCGGTTTGCCAATGGCCTCTTCGAGCCGATCTGGCACCGCAACAGCATTGACCACGTGCAGATCGACGTCCCCGAGACCCTGGGACTGACCCAGCGCGGCGACTTCTATGAGACCACCGGCGCCTACCGGGACATGGTGGTCACGCACCTGCTCCAGATGTTGGCGTTCACGGCCATGGAGCCCCCGACGGCGCTGGAGCCGGCGTCGATCAACCGGGAGAAGACCAAGGTCTTCCGATCGATGTCGCCGATCGAACCCTCGAATGTCGTGCGCGGGCAGTATGTCGGCTACCGCAACGAACCGGGTGTCGCGCCCGATTCCGAGACCGAGACCTTCGTGGCGATCAAGTGCTATATCGACAACTGGCGCTGGGCCGGGGTCCCTTTCTATCTGCGGACTGGCAAGCGGATGGCCGAGGGCGCCCGGATCATCTCGATCGCGTTCAAGGAGCCGCCGCGCTCGATGTTCCCCGCTGGTTCCGGGGTCGGCGACCACGGGCCGGATCACCTGACCTTCGACTTGTCCGACCAGCCGCGGATGTCGCTGTCGTTCTATGGCAAGCGCCCCGGCCCCGGTTATCGGCTCGACAAGCTGTCGATGCAATTCGCCATGAAGGACACCAACTGGGCCGGGTCGGTCCTGGAGGCCTACGAGCGGCTCATCTATGACGCCGCCCGCGGCGACAGCACCCTGTTCACCTCCGCCAATGGGGTCGAGCGCCTCTGGGAGGTCTCGCAGCCCCTGCTGGAGAACCCCCCCATCGTGCGGCCATACGACCAAGGCAGTTGGGGCCCCAACCAGATCCACCAGTTGGTCTCACCCTTCAGCTGGCGGCTGCCCTTCGAGCGCCGCTGGCGCGAGCCGAGCTAGCCGGCGGGCGGCGGGTCGCCCATGGTGGCTGTCTCTTATACACATCTCCGAGCCCACGAGACGGACTCCTATCTCGT
>CALLZC010000119.1 GCA_937858995.1 uncultured Nostocoides sp. | reverse complement strand
CCCGCACCGCCACCGCCTGCGGGTATGCCGCGAGGTTGGCCTGCGCCTGCGCGCTCGCCACCGGGTCGGACTCGATGGCCACGACCTGCCCCGTGGGGCCGGTTGCCACGGCGAGCGCCGCCGCGAAGACCCCGACCCCGCTGTAGAGATCGAGCGCCCGCTCCCCCGGCCGCGGCGCCAGCAGGTCTAGGGCGGCATCGAGAAAGGTGGCCACTGCCCCGGGATGGACTTGCCAAAAGCCCCGAGCCGAGACGACGAAGTCCGCCTCGATCCCCCCGGCCGACACCCGCTCGCGCACGTCGAGCACCGGGCTCGGCTCCCGGTCCCGCGGGACGGGGGTGACGATGGGCTCGCCCACGCTGGGCGCCACGACATCGAAGGCTGCCACATCCTCGGCGATGGTATGCGGATCTCGCTGCAGCACACCGGTTCCCACCACCGCCTCGGTGGCCAGAAGGCAGTCGTCGATCGGCAAGACGGCATGCGAGCGGTGCGGCCGCAGACCGACGCTCCCGTCAGGGGCGACGGCGAACTCGGTTCGGGTCCGCCACCGCAGTCCGTCGTGATCACCCGGCACCGGCTCCACCACCACCGGGAGGTCGAGACCAGCCAGGCGCTGTAGTTGCTCGCGGATGACGGTCTGCTTGAGCGCCCGCTGGGCCGCCAGGGTCAGGTGCTGGAAGTCGCAACCGCCGCAGCGGCCGGCATACCGGCACGGGGGCTCCACCCGATCCGGGCTGGCGCTCTCCACGGCGAGCGCGTCGGCATACAGGAACCGCCCGCCAGGCCCCGTGCCCGTCACCCGCGCCCGAACCCGCTCCCCCGGAGCCGTATGCCGCACGAAGAGCACCTGCCCCTCGTGTCGGGCCACGAAGTGCCCCCCGTGTGCAACGGCCCCGATATCGAGGACCACCTCGTCGTCGACGGCGAGGCTGGAACGGGAGTCGGCCGGCACGCGGCCAAGCATGTCACCCGGGCGGCTGTCGGCGTGCGGCCCCCGCCGTCACTCGCCCTTGCGGACATCTCCCGGAGCGGGGCCGGACAAGGCCGGCTCCTGACCCGCCGACGATCGCAACTGCCACGGCACGCTGGAGACCATCACCCCCGGCATGAACCGAAGCCTGGTCTTGAGCCGCAGAGCGCTCTGGTTGTGCAGGATCTGCTCCCACCAGCGGCCGACGACATACTCCGGCACATAGACCACGACGACATCGCGCGGGTTGTCGCTGCGCAAGGACTTGACGTACTCGACGATCGGGCGGGTGATCTCCCGATAGGGCGAGTCGAGGGCCTTCAGGGGCACGGGTATGCCGCGCTTCTCCCACTCGGCCTGCAGCGCCGCCGTCTCGTCGTTGTCGACATTGACCGTCACCGCCTCCAGGCGCGAGGGCCGGGTGGCCCGGGCATAGGACAAGGCGCGCAACGCGGGTTTGTGGAGCCGGGAGATCAGCACGATCGCGTGGACGCGCGAGGGCAAGCGGTTGTGATCGGCGGTGGTCTCGTCGATCTGCAGTTCGACTCGGACCAGCTTGTAGTGGTTGGAGATCCGCGTCATGATCCAAAAGAGGACGGCCATGGCGGCCACGGCATACCCGGCGCCGTGCAGGAACTTGGTGAGCAAAACGACAACCAGGACAACACCGCAGACGCCGCCACCGACGGCGTTGATGACGCGCGAGCGTTGCATGCGGGCGCGCTGCGCGGGGTCGGACTCGGTGCGCAGCAGCCGGTTCCAGTGCCGCACCATCGCGGTCTGGCTCAGGGTGAAGGAAACGAAGACCCCGACGATGTAGAGCTGGATGAGCCGGGTGACTTCGGCGTCGTAGGCCAGGATCAGGACACACGCCGCGCCCGCCAAGATGAGGATGCCGTTGCTGTAGGCCAACCGGTCGCCGCGGGTATGCAGTTGTCGCGGCAGGAACCCATCGCGCGCCAGGATCGACCCCAGGACCGGGAAGCCGTTGAAGGCGGTGTTGGCGGCCAGGACCAGGATCAGCCCGGTGACGATCGAGACCAGGACCACACCGGGGCCAAAGCCGTCGAAGACCGCCTTGGCCACCTGGCCCATGACCGTGTCTTGAACGTAATCCTCACCGACCGGCACCCCGTCACGTAGCAGTTGCACCGCGGGGTCCTCGGCGAAATGCACATTGGTCATCCGGGCCAGAGTCACCATGGAGATCAACATGGTGATCGAGATGGCACCCATGAGCAGCAGGGTGGTCGCGGCATTGCGGGATTTCGGCTTCTGGAAGGCCGGCACGCCATTGCTGATGGCCTCCACGCCCGTCAGGGCGGCGCACCCCGAGGAGAAGGCACGCAGCAAAAGGAAGGCCAGGGCCAGCGAGCCCAGGGCCTCATACCCCTCCTCGGGAGCCAACGTCAGGCTCGCGCTCTCGGCCTCCGGAAGCCGACCGAGGCTTTGGCGCACGAAACCCACGAGCGCCATCCCGATGATGGTGACCATGAACAGATAGGTGGGTATCGCGAACGCCTTGCCGGATTCGCGCACGCCGCGCAGATTCATGGCCGTGAGGAGAACGACGACGACCACCGCCACGGGGGCCTCGTGGCCCCGCACGAAACCAAAGGCGTTCGCGGCGTTTTGCACTCCGGAGCTGATCGACACCGCGACGGTCAAGACGTAGTCGACGAGCAGCGCGCTAGCCACCGTCAGGCCGGCCCGCGGCCCGAGGTTGACCGTGGCCACCTCATAGTCGCCGCCGCCCGAGGGATAGGCCCGGACATTTTGCCGATAGCTCGCCACGACCACCGCCATGACGAAGACGACCGCCAGGGCGATCTTCCACGAGTGGGTCATCGCCAAGGCGCCGCCGGCCAAGCCCAGGGTCAGCAGGATCTCATCCGGTGCATAGGCCACCGACGACAGCGCGTCGCTCGCAAAAACCGGAAGCGCGAGCCGCTTGGGGAGCAGGGTCTCGTGCAGCTTGTCGCTGCGCATTGCCCGACCCAGGATGATCCGTTTGAGCACACGCCCGGTAGCCACGACGGACCACTCTAAACCTCGCCGGCCGGCACAGGTGTAGCGTCGGTGCGTGCATTTCGTCATCATGGGCTGCGGCCGCGTGGGAGCCTCGCTGGCCCGGGCCCTGGAACGGCGCGACCATGACGTCGCGGTCATCGACCAGGACGACAGCGCCTTCACCCGGTTAGGGCCCGGTTTCGAGGGGCGCACCGTCACCGGGATCGGTTTCGATCGCGACACCCTGCTCGAGGCCGGGATCAAGCAGGCCTATGCCTTTGCGGCCGTCTCCAGCGGCGACAACTCCAACATTCTCGCCGCGCGGGTGGCGCGCGAGACCTTCGGCGTGGAGCACGTTGTCGCGCGCATCTACGACCCCGGGCGGGCCGAGATCTATCAGCGACTCGGCATACCCACTGTCGCGACGGTGAAGTGGACCTCCGATCAGATGCTGCGGCGGCTGCTGCCCCAAGGGCATCTGCCGGAGCTGACCGACCCCTCGGGCAAGATCGTCGTCGCGGAGGTCGCGGTCGATCCCGCCTGGATCGGCCAGCCACTGAGCGCGATCGAGGCGGCCACCGGGACCCGAGTCGCCTACTACACCCGCCTTGGCGAGGGGCTGCTGCCCAAGACCGAGACGATCCTGCAGGAGGGCGACCTGATCCACGTGGTGGCCAATCGCGACGCGATGGCCGATGTCGAGCGCATCCTCGACGCTGCCCCGGTGCCGACCGAATGATCCACCTGACCGCCCCACGGAGAGGTTTCTGACCATGCGCGTCGTGATTGCCGGGGCCGGCTCGGTGGGACGTTCCATCGCCCGCGAGTTGCTCTACAACACGCACTCGGTGCTGCTCATCGACAAGAGCGCCGACGAGTCCGCCATGCGCAGGGTCCCGGAGGCGAACTGGCTCGCCGCCGACGCCTGCGAGATCGACGCCTTGAACGAGGCGGGCCTGTCCGACTGTGACGTCGTGGTCGCGGCGACGGGTGACGACAAGGTCAACCTCGTGGTCTCGCTGCTGGCCAAGACCGAGTTCGGGGTACCGCGCACCGTCGCCCGGGTCAACAATCCCAAGAACGAGTGGATGTTCGACGAGGCCTGGGGTGTCGACGTGGCCGTGTCAACGCCGCGCCTGATGACCGCGCTCGTCGAGGAAGCGGTGACAGTCGGCGACCTGGTGCGCATCTTCGAGTTCCGCAAGGGTCACGCCAGCATGGTGGAGATGACCTTGCCGGCCAACTCGCCTTTCGTCGCCGGCCGCCTGGGCGATCTCGTGCTGCCGCCCGACACGGTCCTGGTTGGCATTATCCGCGACCAGATCCCCATCGCCCCGAGCCCCGACGACACCCTCGAGGCCCACGACGAATTGCTCTTCATCACCGCCCCAGAGTCCGAGGACGAACTCGAGAACATGCTCAGCCCGGGTCAGCGCGTGAAGCGCCCCCGGGAGCAGGACTAGGACACGCGCGCGACCTCGGGGCGCCCGGCTAGTCGGCCGCGGGATTCGTATGCGGGGTGCTGCCCGCGACGAGCATCGCCCCCATGATCCCCAACGCCGCGATCCACAAGGGCCAGCCGAGCAAGACCTTCGCGGTCCCCAGGGCGGCGACATTCCCCGAGAGGTAGAGGGGATACATCACCGCGACGCGCAGCGTGAACATCGCGGTCATCACGAGCGTGAGCCGACCGCATACGGCAACAAGGCTGGGATCGCGGCGCCAGCGCAGCGGATCCTCCTTGGCCAGCGGGTCGCCGGCCCCGACGAGGAATCCCACCAGCGGCCACCGGGTCACGACCGATACGAGGCTGCCCACCGCATACGCGGCATTGGTGACGATGCCGGGCAGGAAGGCATCCTCGGCGCGACCGCTCCGGGAGGCGAAGAAGGCGGCCAGTGCGGTGGCGAAGGCGGCCGACGCAACATACTGCAGGCTTTGCCGTTGCCCCAGACGGATCAGGGCCAGGATCACGATGATCCCGGCTGCCGCGCCGATGCTCGTGCGCAGATCCTTGGTGACGGTCCACCCGATCACGAAGGCGACCGTGGGCAAGGCCGCTTCGAGCGACCCCCGCCAGCCGCCGAGGGCGGCCGAGAGCCGCTGGCGAATGACCTCCTCCACCGTCCGGGCGTGTGCCTCGTGATCGGCGCGCAGTTCGGCGCGATCATTGGATGCGTTCATGGGCGTGGTCCCATCCGAGGCAGCAGGTCGTATGCCGGGTTGAAGATGGTGGGCTCGCCGTCCCGCAGGCAGACCCGCCCGGTGGCGCGCAGGTAGGTCCCTGGTTCGATGCCTCGAATGGCGCGCCGGCCCAGCCAGACCAGGGTCAGGCTCTGGCTGCCGTCATATAGCTCGACTTCCAGGGCCGGCACGGTGCTGCGGGGCCGCAGGGTCACCGCACGGATCGCGCCGGAGACGGTCGCGATCTGCCGGTCGGCGAGATTGTCGATCGTCGTGGCGCCCCGGGCGCGCGCGTGCTCGATGAGTTCGTCGGCGTCGCGCTCGGTCTCGGTGCGGGTCAGGCGCTCACCCAGTCGGCGCAGCAGGCCGGCCATCCGTCAGCGCACCTCGGTGATCTCGGGCCCGCGCTGGAATGGGTCGAGGTCCGGGTCGCCATACCGCTCGTGGGGATCCTGGCTCACCGCCGGCTCGTGGTCCCCTGCAGCGTCACCCCCTGCGTCGTCCGCAGCGGTGTCAGCGTCCGGTGCGGCGGGCTGCTCGGACACCTCGGGCAGTTTCATGACGAGCATTTCGCGGGGCGCCATGGGCGCGGCCCCGCGATTGACGACAATCGAACGCAGCGCCTGCGTCAGGGTGGCCGCCGCGGCATCGTCGATGGCCGCCGAACCCGAGAGGACCGCGCGCACGAACCAGCGCGGCCCGTCGACTCCGACGAATCGTGCCGGCGCGAACACCGTGCGGCCATCCGGACCGACCTGCGGCATCCGCACGTGCAATTCGGGACCGAAGGCACCGGCGGCTGGCGTGACCGTTCCACCGCCCGCGGTGATGGCGGCGGCGATCTCCTCGCGTACCTCGCGCCATACCCCGCCGGAGCGCGGGGCCGCGAACGCCTGGACTTGAGCGGCGGAGTCGCCGATCACGATCTGCAGGGCCGAGACCGTCTCGCTCGCCTGGTCGACCTCGAGGCGCAATTCGGCTCCCGGCACGGACGAGAGCCAGAGCGCGCCCAGATCGAGCCGGTCGCCGAGTCCGTCGACCTCGCTGGCGTCGAATGGCCCCTCGCTGCGATCCACCGGCTCGTCGCTTGTCGGCTCGACCTCCTGCGGGTCCGAGGCGCTCGTGACCTCCTCGATCGCGTCGGTAGCGACATCCTCGACGATGGGCTCGGCGGCGCTACGGCGGCGGAAGATGCTCACTCTGGGTCCTTCGTGCTCGAGGTGGCGGGGCGCGGCGGTGCTGCCGAGAACCCGCCCGTTGATCCGTGTCCAGTCTCTCCCCGACTCGACTCCGGAAGCGAATCGGCGGCCACGAAGAGCGCATGACCGACCCGCTGCAGCAGCAGCTGGGCGATTCGGTCACCGGGCCGCAGCTCGATCGCCGTGCGCGGGTCGGTGTTCAGCAGATTCACCAAGATCTCGCCCCGATAGCCGGAGTCGATGGTGCCGGGGGCGTTGACGATGCTCAGGCCACACCGAGCCGCGAGCCCGGATCGAGGATGCACCAACCCGACCCAGCCCGCGGGGATCGCGATCGCTATCCCGGTCCGCACCAGGGCGCGCGCTCCTGGCTCCAGGTGCACGGCCTCCACCGTGCTCAGATCCGCCCCCGCGTCACCAGGGCGGGCGTATGCCGGGAGCACCGCGTCCCGATGCAGGCGCCGGACGAGGATGTGGGGCATCACATCGTCCGGCGCCGGCGCCAGCGGGGTGCCCTCAGGCTGCGCACTCATTGCAGACCATCACGCCACCCTTGTCGGAGGCGAGCTGGCTGCGATGGTGGACCAGGAAGCAGCGCGAGCAGGTGAATTCGTCGGCCTGGCGCGGGATGACCCGCACCGAAAGCTCCTCACCCGAGAGGTCGGCACCGGGCAACTCGAAGCCCTCGGCCTGCTCGGTCTCGTCGATATCAACACTCGATGTGCTCTTGTCCACCCGCCGAGCCTTGAGCTCCTCGATCGAGTCTTCGGAGAGTTCGTCATCGGTCTTGCGTGGTGCGTCGTAGTCAGTAGCCATTGCTCATTCGTCCCTTCCGTCACGTGCGGCCAGCTCGCCGCGGCGATCCCTAGCCCAGGGGAAAGCGCCAGCGAGGAATCGCTCGTACGCCCTTGTCGTAGTGAACCCGCGCGGGCGAATTGTGCCCGACTAACGCCCCGATGTCACGCTTTCATTCCGCCGGGGCCATCTGGCGTGTCGTCGACGCCCGAGATGGCAGCCCCCAGGAGCTCGCGCAGCGGGTCGCATAGGGCGCCACCGGCGATGGTCATGGCCCGATCCGGGGGATCTCCCGCGAGGTTGGTCACCTGGCCGCCCGCCTCGAGCACCAGAAGCCAGCCGGCCGCAAGATCCCACGGATTGAGACCCCGCTCGTAGTAGCCGTCCAGGCTGCCGTCGGCCACATGGCACAGGTCGAGGGCCGCACTTCCGCCGCGGCGGATGTCCCGGATCTGCGGGAGCACGGGCACCAGCACCCGCGCCTGCCAGTGCCTGGTCGCGGCGTCATACGCGAAGCCGGTCGCGACGAGTGCCAGAGCCAGCTCGCCTTGCGTCGACACGGCGATCTGTCGCGGCGCGTGCCGCCCGCGTTGTCGCCACGCGCCGCCGCCCACGCGGGCCCAAAACCGCTCCCCCGAGATCGGGTTGACGATCGCGGCCGCCACCGGGCGCCACTGCCCGGGAACCCGGGGATCCCCGACGACTGCGGCGACCGACACCGCGAACGCGGGGATGTCGTAGACGTAGTTGACGGTGCCATCGATGGGATCCACGACCCAGGTGATGCCGCTCGACCCCTGGCGATCCCCGCCCTCCTCGCCGAAGAAGGCGTCGTCCGGGCGGGCCTCCCGCAGCAGGTCGGCGATCAGCTCTTGACTGCGCCGGTCCATCTGGGTCACGACATCGGTGGCGGTGGACTTGGTGTCCAGGACCCCCGCCGCTGCGCGATCGGCAATCAACAAGGCCGCCTCGGTGGCCACCTGGACGGCCAGCCGTTCCAACTCGACAAGAACACCGGCATCCGGTTCGCTCGCGCCGACGGGTTCACTGGACAAGGGTTCACTGGACATGGGCACCCACCTCGATCCCGCACACGGTCGCCATCGCGGGGCGGAGGCTGGCGCAGCACCCCGTCGGGCAGTCGGCCGGGGGTAGGTCGGTGAGCTCGTCCGCCGCTTCACCGCGGGCTGCGCTGGCCCGGGCCAGGGCCAGGTCGACAAGGCCAGCGACGAACTGCGGGTCGATGCCGACCGTCGGCGCCCGGAAGAACCGGAGCCCGAGGTCGCGGGCGCGCTCCCGCGCCTCGGTGTCCAGGTCGTAGACCACCTCCATGTGGTCGGAGACGAAACCGATCGGAGCTACGACCACGGTGTCCACGCCGGTCTCCGCCAGCTCGTCCAGCCGATCCAGGATGTCCGGCTCGAGCCAGGGAATGTGCGGGGGGCCGGATCGGGAGCACCAGGCCAGGTCCGGTGACATTTGCCTGCCCGTATGCCGTGAGCCCGCGTCTGCCAGCTCGCTCGCCAGGTCCTGCAGGGCGCGGGAGTAGGCATGCCCGCCCCCGTCGATCGGCCCGGACGCCGCATCCGCCGCAGTGGGAATCGAATGGGCCACGCAGACCAGTGCCACGCGCCCCGACGGGTGGCCGTCGAGCGCCGTGTCCAGGGTCTCCACGACCAGTCGCGTGACCGTCTCCCGGAAGGCCGGATGGCCGGCATACGGCGGCACCTTGGCCACTTCGATCTGCCCGCGGGCGGCCATCAGCTCACCGACCGCGCGCCCCAGGTCTTCCCGGTACTGGCGGCAGGAGGAATAGGACTGATACGGGCTGGTCAGCAGCACCAGAACCGGCCCGGGGGCTAGTTCGGCCAGGACGTCCGCGACATACGGCTCACTGTTGCGGTTGGCCAGGCGAACCGTGGCGGGGGCGCCCCGGCGGGCGAATTCGGCCGCCAAGGCCGCGACAAGGGCCCGATTCTGGGCGTTGATCGGGCTGACCCCATCGACCTGGTAGTAGTGCTCGGCAACTTCGGCGAGCCGGTCCGGCGGAACTCCCCGCCCGGCCGTGACCCGCTCGAGGAAGGGCATCACCTCGGCGCGGCCCTCTGGGCCGCCGAAGGAGAGCAGGACAACGCTGGTGTATGGCGCCAACACGGCACAACCGTAACTGCCCCCGCCCTGCCGCCCGCCCGGGGCGCTCACCGGGCGCTCACCGGGCGCTCACCGGGCCGCGCGTCGAGGTCGCCGACGGCTGGCCCGCGGCGAGCCGTGACGCCCGAGTGGGCCGCGGGCGTGGGAGCATCGGCCTGAGACCAACGACAACCGCGTCCCGGTGACGCGACGACCGGCGTGAGAGGCTGGAACGATGCAGGAATTGCGTCTCGTCGGCGTGCAGGAGGATGGCCGACACCTGGAGCTCGCGGCCGCCGACGGCAAGCGCTACAAAGTCTGTCTCTTATACACATCTGACGCTGCCGACGAATAGAGAGGTGTAGATCTCGGTGGTCGCCGTATC
>CALLZC010000118.1 GCA_937858995.1 uncultured Nostocoides sp. | reverse complement strand
CCCGGCAGACCCGGCGATCCCGAAGGCAGGCCACCGGGCACGGCACGAGCCGGGCCACCCGGCATACCGCGATCCACTGCGGGCTCCTGAGTCCCGTCATACCACCAGTCGTCGGGCTCGCGCCGCTGCGCCATGCTGTCGGGCTCGCGGCGCTGCGCCGTGCTGTCGGGCTCGCGCCGCTGGGCCATGCCGTCGGGCTCGCGACGCTGCGTGCTGCGGTGCTGGTCCGATCGGGCCTCGTCCCGTTCTGACGAACCCCCCGACGCGGTCTCAGACTCAGTGCCGGACCTGGCGCTTGGCTGGCCTCCCGCTGCGCCGGCGGCCGCGCGCGCCGATGGCTGCCCACTGGGGTTCTGATCGCTGCGGTGGTGCCCCCGGCGCTGATCGGCACCCGGCACCTCCCCCCGGCGGGCGGCCCGGGGCTGATCCTCGGTGACGATCCGGAAGACGCCCGTCTCGAGCGAGGCATCCTTGCCGAAGCGCAGGCCGAAGGCGGACTTGAGTTGGTAGCGCTGCGACTCCGCGTGCTCCTCCGCGGCGGCGACCAATTCCTCGCGTAGGTCCTCCTCATACGCGGTCAGGCGCGCGAAGTCGGTGTCGGACAGCTCGACGAGGTACTGGGTCGGCGCGAAGGTGCGGCCCTTGACCAGCGAGGTCGCGCCATCGTCCATGGCGCGGCGCACCGCGCTGGCGATCTCCACTGGCTGGACCTCAGCCCGGAATGCCTTGGCAAAGGCGCCATTGATCGCGCGTTCCAGCTTGTTTTCGATCCGCTGCAATCGCCCCACTGGTCACCTCCTCAACGTCAGGTATCGATCGTAACGGCCCGCGCCGACGACCCGTTCCAACCTCGCAGCGAGCCTCTACCCTGGCCGGATGAGCGAAGTGGTCCTGACAGCCAACCCCGGGGAGGGCACCATCAGCGCGCTGCGCCTGGACCGTGCGGCCGGGCAGCTCGTGCCGCTGGCCACCTCTGGGGAGCTGCCTGGGTGCGGCACCTTCGTCATCGACGAGCCGCACGATCTGGTGTATGCCGCCTACAAGGGCGACTCTCCGGGCGTCGCGACCCTGCGGCTGGACCGGGCCACGGGCGAGCTGACGGAGCTGAGCCGAAGCGGAACCGGCGGGTCGCTGACCTATCTGTGTCTGGCGCACGAGGGGCGCTTCCTGCTGGGCGTTTCGTACGGCGCCGGCCATGGCTGGGTGTGGCCGGTGGCCCAGGGTGTGGTCGGCCCGGCGATCAGTGAGTTCTCGTACCGCAACCTGCACTGCATCGTGGCCGCCGGATCGCGGGTGTATGCGGTCTCGCTGGGCGAGGACCTCATTGCCCAGTTCCACCTGTCTCCGGACGGCATACTCTCCCCGCTCGAGCCCCTGGTGGCCCCGGCCCCGCGGGGCAGCGGCCCGCGCCACCTGAGCCTCGATGGCGAGAATGCCTATCTGGTCACCGAGTTCTCCGGCGTCGCCATCCGGTATGAGGTGGCGCCGCACGGCCCCCTGACCCCGGCGGAGTCGGTGGATGTGCTGATCCCCGGATCCGGGCTGGCCCCCAGCGCCTTCGGGTGGGACCCCGGCGCGGCGGCGCTGATCTGGGGGGCCGACATCTGGCGCGCCGGCCGGTGGCTGCTCACCTCGGAGCGCTCCACCTCGACCATCACGTCCACCCCGGTCGCCGCGGATGGTCGCCTCGGCGAGCCGGCGGCATACTCGCCGACCGAGCGGCAGCCGCGCGGCTTCACGGTCACGGCGGACGGCGCCTATGTCATCGTCGTCGGCGAACGCTCGGCGCATGCCGCGCTCTCCCGGCTCGAATCCGACGGGTCGCTGACCCTGCTGGATCGGGTCGCCGTTGGCGCGGGCGCCAACTGGGTGCGGGTGGTGCCCTAGCGGGTCCCGGCGCCGGGCGTCTCGAGGCTGTCGCGGCGAGCTTGCAGGTGGCGCCGCTCGGGTCCGTCGGGGCAGGCCGTCAGGGCCTCGTCGTATGCCGCCCGCGCCCCCTGCCGATCGCCCTCGCGTCGCAGCAACTCCGCCCGGACCGCAGCGACCCGGTGGTGCCCAGGCAACTGGTCGGCGGCGGCGCGCAGCACGTCCAGCCCCGCCATCGCACCGGCGACCTCGGCGACCGCCACGGCCCGGTTGAGCCGCACGACCGGGGAGCCGGTCAGCTCCTCCAGTCGGGCGTAGGTGCGCGCGATCGCTACCCAGTCGGTGTCCGCGCTCGTGGCGGCGCTGGCATGGAAGGCCGCGATCAGCGCCTGTAGGCGCAACTCCTCCGCATAGCCCGTAGTGGGGGTCAGGGCGGTGAGCCGGGCGAGTCCGGCCCGGATCTGGGAGTGGTTCCACCGGGTGCGATCTTGATCGGCCAGGCGCACGAGGGCCCCGTCGGCGCCCGTGCGGGCATCCCGCCGGGCGTCGTGGAGGGTGAGCAGGGCCGACAGGGCCGCCAGGACCGGGGAGTCCGTCATCAGGTCGGCGGCCAGGTCGGCCAATCGCACGGCCTCGCTGGTCGCGCGCACGTGGACGACTTCGGGCCCGTCGCGGGGGGCGTAGCCGGCCGTGAAGGCGAGATAGATGGCCCGGGCGACGTCATCGCAGCGCTGCGGCCACCGCTGCGGATCTGGGACCGCGAAGGCCGCGCCGATGGTCCGCAGCCGCTTCTTGGCGCGGGTCAGCCGGGCCGCCATCGTGGCCTCCGGCACCAGGAAGAGCGCCGCGATGTCGCGGGTCGGCACCCCCAGGACGAAGCGCAGGGCGAGGGCCGGTCGAATCTCCGGCGCGAGCGCCGGATGTGTGGCCATGAAGAGCAGCGGCAACCGGTCGTCGGTGTCGGCGCCCGGCATGGCTTCCGCCGGCGCCGGGGCCGGATCGGCGGTGGCCAGCAGGTGCGCCTTCCCGGCGAGGGTGCGTTCGTGCCGGATCGCGTCGAGCACGCGCCGGCTTGCCACGTGGCTGAGCCACGCGGGCGGCACCGCCGGGATGCCCGCGGCGGACCACTGCCCATACGCGCTGGCAATCGCCTCGGCCAGGGCGTCCTCGGCGAGATCGGGACGTCCGTGACGACGGATGAGGTGCCCGAGCAGCCGGCCCCAGTCCTCGCGGCATACCTGCGCCAGCACCTCCCCAGGGTCCGGCGCTCGCAGCGACTGCACCATCACGGCTGGCGTCCGGACGCTCGATGCCGGCTCAGGCGTACGGGTCGATGACTGGCGCGATCTGCATGTCGAATGCCGGGAGCACCCGCAAGAGGTCGACCAGGGTGTCCAGGTCGGGGGATTCGATGAGGTAGAAGCCGCCGAGTCCTTCGAGGGCCTCGGCATAGGGCCCTTCGGTCAGGGCCACCTGGCCGCCGCGGGTGCGCATGACGGTTGCCGTATCGGGGCTGCCCAGGGCCTCGCCGCCCAGGATCTCCACCCCGGCCCGCGCCCGGCAGGCCGCGTCGAACTCCTCGAATTTCTGCATCCCGGCCCCCTGCTCCTCGGGGGTCAGGCTGTCCCAGGGCGCCATTTCGCCGTCGCCGATCAACAACACCAGGTACTTCATTGCCGTGCTCCTTCACTCTGCGCGATCGACGGCGGATGCCGTCATGATCATGTCGCGTGAGGGGCGCCCGGATCGACAGATCACCGAGAACCTTCATGGTGACCCGCTCCGAGCGCGGGTGAGCTGATCGTGGCAGATTGCTGGGGCAGGGGGCCCAGCAAACGACCACGATCGGCCTCATAGGCCTGCGCGGCTCACCCGGTGGGCAGGGCGGCGGCGTTGGCCGAGACCATCGCGTCGGTGTTGCGCCAGCCGAGTTGCCGGTAGGCCTCGAAGTCGTATTCGCCGTAGAACTGGTTCACGGTGGTCGTGGTGGGGAAGTCCGGGTGGTCGATCTGGTAGGCGTTCAACTCCAGGTCGGCAACCTGGGACATCACGTTCTTGACCACATAGATGTCCGTCACGACCGGGCCGCCGCTGTGGATCCGGGCCTGCAAGTGCACCCAGGGCAGCGCGGGCCGCGGCGCCGGGTCGGTGGCCGTTGGCGGCCCGGGCACGATGGCGTCATACCCCGTGCCGTTTGGGGTGATGATGAGCCCGAGATCCATCCGCGCCGTCGTGATGGCATCGGTCAGTGCATCGAGAGTGCCCGCCGGATCGGCCGACGCCTCGAGCACGATGAGCAGCTTGGGGCGATCCCGCAGCGCCTCGACGATGCCGGTGTTGTCGAAGTGGCCGCCGTCGCTGACATAGATGCGCGAGTCGGTGATCGATTGCCGACCGGTGGCCTCCTTGAAGATGCGAAACGGGCCCGGCTTCAACACGAGGCGCTCCCAGAGCACCCGGATCACGCCCGGTGTCGCGATGGGGGGCACGGCCTCGGGGTAGCTGCTGGACACCAGCGTCTTGTAGGGATTCGGGAGCCACACCCCGAGCCGTGCGTTGCCGAGGGTGAGCAGGATGCGGTACGGCTTGACCATCGACTGCTTGCGCCCCACGATCGGTGAGAAGGCGGCACCGGAGGCCGCCATGGCCGAGGCCAAGGTGGTGTCCATCCCGCCCGGGTCGGCGGCAATGGAGTATGCCGTGGGGCTGAGCGCAATCGGCCGGGTTCCGCCGGCCACGCGCGGGGTGCCGGGTGCGTCCTGCGGCAGCCGGGAGTCGGTGATGCCGATATAGGCGCGATCCCGGGTCGCAGCGTGGGTGCGCTCGGCCGTCTCGAATCGGAAGGTCGTGCAGCCCCGTTGCGTGGGGATGTAGCTGGCGTCGTTGATATTGGCGGCGCACAGGATCGATAGCTGTGGCTTCGGGGCTTCGCGGTCCACATCACTGTCGGGGCCCAGGCCAGGGTCGAGAGCCATATCGCGCAGCCGGATCGGCGCGACGGAGTTGTCCTCAGTGCGGCGCACGAGGAAGGTGTCGGACAGGCGCTCGCGATAGAAGGGGTGCAGCGAGGCGGTCGTGGCATCGCTGAGCAGCCGCACGAGGGCGAAGACGCCGATCGGGACGGCATACGTCCACCACGAGTCGAGGCGCACGACGTCGACCGACAAGAAGCGCCCCATCCGCATCCCGATGATGCCGACGATGACCGCGAGGACGCCCAAAGCCAGCCACGGCAAGACGTGGCGGCGCACGATCTGCATGAACTTGCCCGACCGGGTGGTCGCCTCGCCCGAACTCTTACGCCGATAGGCGGCCCCGAGGGTGGTCGCGAGTGCAACCAGCCCGGTCAGGCGGGTTGCCCACCCTCCGGTCGTGTCCTTTTGGGTGTCGCAGAAGCTGGGTAGCGGCCGCGCGGGGACCGGGACCTCGAGGCTGGCGCACGAGGGTGCATCTAGCGCGGAGGCGGGAGCGCTCGCCGACTGTTTGGTGCCCCCGGTGGTCCCGGCGCTGGCCGTGGCCACCTCCGGGAAGAGGGCGGCGTTGTCGGTGTAGGACTGACCGCAGGCCCCGTAAGTGAAGGGAATGGACTGCGCTGTTGCCGGTAACGGCACGCGGAACCAGGCGATCTGGGCCTGACGCACGAAGTCGGCCTGCACGGCGCCTGTGCAGACGGCGTCCGGAACCAGACCGGTCCAGCGCATGGTCGCCGCCATGGCGACGGTCGGCTGGTTGGAGATCGTCGCGTTATGGACCAGGACAACCAACTTGGGGATGGCCACCAGGCCCAGGCCGGCGGCCCCGGCGATCGCCAGCAGGGTGGCAGTGGGCACGAGTGTGGCCAGCCGGCCCCGCTCGTACTTCGCGCCGACGTTGACACCGACATGCCACAGCGCAGCGAGCCCCCAGAGCGCGGCCAGGGGACCCCACAGCCACGGCGTGACGCTGAAGGTGGCTCGTGGCTGATCCAGTACCGCGACCGCCTGCCCCGGGAGGCGATCGAGCACCCACACGCCGTATGTCGTCACGAGCCACATCGCGGCGCCGGCCATCGCCAGGGTGGAGACGATGCCATAGATGACGGCGAGCAAGCCGCGGGTTCGCGTGCCTGCCGTCGGCATCAGGAAGGAGGAGTGCCGGCGTAGCCAGTCCATTTCTGGGGACCCCGGTGCGAAGAGGTCGCGCGGCGGCTGGCCGGTGGCGTCGCGGGCCGAGCAACGCCGGGCCAGATGGAGTCCGGTTGCCACATAGCTTCCGCCGGAGATCGCATAGACCCGGTCGGCCGCGAAATAGGTGCCCTGCTGCATCAGTCGCTGCAGGCCGCCGAGGCAAAAGGCCGCCGATCGAATGCCGCCGCCCGAGCAGGCGATGGCGAGCCCGTCATAGGTGTCGGCGTCGGCCGCGTTGGGGGCTCCGGGCGCACTGGGCATGGGCGCCGGGGCGGTGTTCCACGATCCTTCGGAGGGTGGTGAGGTGGCCGCGGCATTGCTGCGGCGGGTGACGCGCGCGGCCATGAGGAGCACGGCCGCGCCGCAGCCGAGCAACCCGACGACCAGGGGGACCAGGGCCGGTCCGGTGTCACCGATGGCCAGCGCCCGGGGCAGGGGGGCGAGCGCCGGGAAGGTCCCGACGGCCAGGGCGGCCCCGGCGAGGGCGAGCAGAGTGAGCAGGTCGTGGACGCCGTCGTGACGCGGCGGCCCGCCGCCGGCCTGGCGGGCCGCCGCCACGGCATACCCATGCACTTTGCGGGAGGCCATGGCGGCCTGACTCAGCGTCCACAGGGTGAGCGTGGCCGCGATGATCCAATCGCCGCGCCGAGGGTTCTGCACCAGGGCCAGCGGGAGGCTCAGCAGGGGGCCGACCAGGCATCGCTGAGCGTTGCGCTGCAACTGGCTCGCCAGCACGAGCAGGCCGAGGTCGGCAGGGGTCCGGGGGACTCTGTTCACGGCGCGGCTCCTCGGGGCCAGGCAGGTGCCTATCGGCTAACAGAGTGGGGCTGCGAGCAGGTGATACGTCCGTGGCAGCGCCCCGGGGTGGGGGCATAGGGTCGGGGCATGAATATCGTCTTCGTGGAGCCGGGATTCCCCAACAACCAGCGGCGTTTCGTGCTGGCGCTCGCCGCGGTCGGCGCGAATGTCATTGGCCTCGGCGAGTCGGAGGAGTGGGCGCTCGATGGGGAGATCCGAGATGCCATGACCGGCTATTACAAGGTCGGCAATGTCACCAATGTGCGTGAGATGACCGATGCGGTCCGATTCATCCAGTCCAAGCTGTGGGTCGACCGGCTCGAGGCGACCGTCGAGGCGCACACGATGGCCGCGGCGCAGGTGCGCGAGGCCACCGGCATACCCGGCACGTCGGTGCATGCGACCTGGCTGTGCCGCGACAAGCCGTCCATGAAGGAGGCGCTGCGGCAGGTGGGGGTGCCGACGGCGGCGTCGACGGCCGCCGACACGGCGAGTGATGTCTGGGAGTTCGCGGCCGCCATCGGTTATCCGCTCATCCTCAAACCGCGCGCTGGCGCGGGGGCGCAGGGCACCGTGCGGGTCGACAATGACACCGAGCTGACGCATGCGTTGACCTCCTTTGGCGCCAGCGGATCCACCTCGATCGCGGTGGAGGAGTTCGTGGAGGGGCACGAGGGCTTCTACGACACGATCTGCAAGGACAATGCGGTCGTCCATGACTGGACGACGCACTACTACCCCAACGTCTTGGAGGCGATGCGGACGCGGTGGATCAACCCGCAGTTCGTCACGACGAACCGGATGGCGGACTCGCCCTTCTATGCGGAGGTCGCGCAGATGGGCCAGCGCGTCATCGAGGCCTTCGACATTGGGACCTCGGCCACGCACATGGAGTGGTTCTATGGTCCGAAGGGGTTGCGCTTCAGTGAGATTGGGGCCCGGCCGCCGGGTGTGGGGGCTTGGGATCTGTACACGGCGTCCAATGATGTCGACGTCTATCGGGAGTGGGCGCACGTCTTGACCCACGGCGGACCGGAGCGGTCCATGCCGCGGCCGTTTGCGGCCGGTCTGGTTGCGCTGCGCCCGGACCGGGATGGGGTCATCACGGGATACAGCGGCATCGAGGAGATCTACGGCCGCTATGGCGAGTGGATCATCGACAGTCACTTCCCGAACGTGGGGCACATGACCCAGGGCGTCGAGGCGGGCTATATGGCGAATGCCTATGTCCGCATGCGTCACCCGGACTTCGACGTCGTGCGCGGGATGCTCGACGATGTCGGTCGGACCATTCGCGTCTACGGAGGCTGAGCCCCCCTCGTGCGCACCATTCTCCTCGGGCCGCAACGTTTCACGGTCCGGGCTACAGCCGCGCTGCGGTCCCTGGACTCGGCCGGCCCGGTGGCGGTGATCAATGCCGGCTGGGAAGAGCGCGAGGATGACATCACCGAGCTCGACGCCGCATTGGATCACCGCAGCCGGAACTTGCGGCTGTATCACCGGCTCACCGATGTGCTGACCAAGGATCGAACCTTCGCGGTGGCGGCCAGCCGCTTTCGCGATCGTCACGATGAACTGACCGGCCTCTATCGCATTCGGCTCGACCATGCGATGAAGGGTGTGTATGCCGTCCAGCGCCAGATCCCGGCCCACCCCTCGCGGGCCCGGGCGTCGGCGGCATACCGGGCGCTGCGCGATGCGGTGGACGGGGTGCGCGCCATCGACGACTGGTATCTGGCGGAGCTGGACCTGCTGTATGCGGAGCTGGAGTCGGACGGTGGGGTCGATTCCAGCGAGGTCATCGCGTGGCATCGGCATGAGATCCAAGGCGTCCAAACCAACTGTGTGGCCTATGTTTTGCCAGGCGGAAACGTTCGGACGCTGATGAGCGCGATCCGGCTGTTCGCGGTCATCATCCCCAGTGAGCTGCCCGTCGTGGCGTGGTCCGCGGGCGCCATGGTCCTCACGGATCGGATCGCCCTCTTCCACGACTTCGGGCCGGACGGTGCGTCCGAGACCGAGATATTCGACCGTGGCCTGGGGCGGGTGTCCGATGTCGTGGCCTTCCCGCACGCCCGGCGCCGGTTGCGACTCGACGATCCGGAGCGGCTGGCCATCCTGGCGATGCGGTTCGATCCGGCCGAGTGCGTGCTCCTGGATGACGCCGGGCTGATCGACCTCGACGCGGACGGCACCGTCCCGGCGACCGCGCGCCGCGTCGGCACCGACGGAATGGTCCGCTCGGGAATGGCGGTTGGAGCATGAGGAAGCTGGCCATCAACCAGCTCCGGGACAATCCGGCGCTCTCGCCCGAGGTGGTCACGCAGTTCGTCGACAAGCATCGCTCGCCCATCATCGAGGGCCAGCGCGCGACCTTCCTCTTCCGCGGGTCCGCGGATGAGCTCTTCGTGCGGCATCGCGTTGTGGGACTGCCCGATCCGTTGCCGATGAAGCAACTGCCCGGCACCGACTTGTGGGCGGCGACCTGCGACCTGCCGGCGGGATCGCGCGTCGAGTATCAACTGGAGACGCGGCGGGGCGAGCACTACGAACGCTTCAATGATCCCCTGAACCCCCGGGTCGCGAACTCCCCGCTCGGCTCCAGCTCGGTGTGCGCGGGCGAGGGCTACCACATCCCGCGATGGACCAGAGCGGATCACGAGGCCCGAGCTGGTGAGTTGAGTGAGCACCACATCCGCAGCAAGGCGCTGCGGCGCGATCAGCGCTATCTCATCTATACGCCTGCGCGCTTCAATACCGTCCTGCGCTACCCGCTGCTCGTGGTGCACGACGGGCCGGAGTATGTGCAGTTCGCAGCGATGAGAACGGTGCTGGACAACCTGATTCACAACCTGGACATTGCGCCGATGGTCGTGGCCTTCGTGCCGCCGGGTGACCGTCTGCGCGAGTATGCGAACTTCGCGCCCCATGCCCGCTTCCTGGCGCGTGAGCTGGTGCCGGCGATCGAGGAGCGATATCCGCTGGTGGAGACGTCCGGCAGCCGATGCCTGATGGGCTCCAGCTTCGGCGGCGTGGCGGCCGTGTCCACGGCATACCGCTATCCAGGGGTCTTCGGGTCCCTGCTCATCCAGTCGGCCTCGTTGGTGTTCACCGATATTGGGCAGGGGCATGGCGGGGGTCCGGTGTTCGATCCGGTGGTCAAGTTCGTCAACAAGTACCGGGCGAAGCCGACGCGATTGTGCGATCGGATGTATATGTCGTGCGGCATCTATGAGCCGCTCATCACCCCGAACCGCTCGATGGTCTCGGTCTTCCGCGAGGCCGGGATCACCGTGAAATACGAGGAGAACCGGGATGGCCACAACTGGGACAACTGGCGCGACCGGCTCCAGTCCGGTCTGTCGTGGTTGTTCCCTGGTCCGCAGAAGTATGTCTACGAGTGAGATGTCTTGTGGCGGCGCGTCAATGAGCGAGGGGTAATGGCGATGGAATCACCTGTGGCACAGCTGAGTTCGAGTGACCTGCGGGACCGGCTGGAGGCTGCGGTCGCGGGCGGTATGCCGCGGGCCCTGGCCGACCTGGCATCCCTGGTCGCCTGCCGCTCGGTGTTCGATCCGCGGATCGAGGACCCGGCCGAGTGCGTCCGGGCCGCGGAGCTGACCGCGGCGCTGCTGACGCAGGCCGGGGTGCCGGTCACCCCGCTCGTCACCCCGGACGGTTCGCTGGCCGTATGCGGTCGCCTCCCCCGCCCCGGGGCCCGCCGAGTGCTGCTCTACACCCATCACGATGTCGTGCCGGTCGGCGACCCGGCCGCGTGGACCAGCGACCCGTGGACCCTGACCGAGCGTGACGGCCGCTTGTATGGCCGGGGCGCCGCCGACTGCAAGGGCAACCTGGTCGCGGTGCTGACCGCCCTGCGGGCGGTGACTTCGGTGGTCGGCGAGTGGCCGGTGGAGGTCGTCGTCGTCGTCGAGGGTTCGGAGGAGCAGTCGGGACGAGGCATGGAGAAACTCGTTGCCGCGCAACCCGATCTAGCGGCTGCGGATGTCATCGTGATGGCCGACACCGGCAATGTCACGGCCGGCCAGCCGACGTTGACGACGTCGCTGCGCGGCACCGCGTCGGTGCGCATCACGGTGCGCACCATGGCCCAGTCGGCGCACTCGGGGATGTATGGCGGGGCGGCGCCAGATGCCCTCCAGGCGCTGCTCACCACCTTGGCGTCGCTGCGATCGCCGCAGGGGGAGACGACCATCGACGGACTGGACGCCAGCGGCGTCTGGGGCGGGGCGGCATACGATCCGGTGCTCTTCCGCAGGGATGCCGCCGTGCTCGAGGGTGTGGATGCGCTGGGGCAAGGGAGCATCGCGGACCTGCTCTGGGCCCGGCCCGCCGCCACGGTCTTGGCCATCGACGCGCCCGCGACCGCCCGGGTCGCGGCGGCCGTCCAGGGGGAGGCCAGCGCGATCGTGAATCTGCGCGTGCCGGCCGACGTGGATCCTGTTGTGGCACAAGGATTGCTGGTGGAGCACCTGCGCGCGCACACGCCCTACGGCCGGGTGGAGATCGAGCCCTTCCCGGTGGGGAGGGGGTTCGCGGCGCGCACCGATGGGCCGGCATACGCGGCAATGCGTCGGGCCATGCGCACGGCATACGGACGCGAGCCGGTGACCACCGGGCAGGGCGGGTCGATCCCGCTCACGGTGGCGCTCAGTGAGCTGCACCCCGAGGCCGAGGTCTTGCTCGTCGGGGTGGAGGAGCCCGAGTGTCACATTCACGCGGTCGACGAAAGCGTCGATCCGCGAGAGATCGAAACCCTTGCCCTGGCCTTGGCGCTCCTTCTGTGCGACCTGGCGGCCTGAGCTCCGGGTGGGGGTCGGCGGGGAGCGTCCCGACTAGGTTGGGCGGATGGAGAGCAGGACGCTGAATGACGGCACCACGATCCCCGCGCTCGGGTTCGGGACCTATCCCCTGACGGGGGGCAAGGGGCAGGCGGTGCTGCTGCGGGCGATCGACGCGGGCTATCGTCTGCTCGATTCGGCGGTCAACTACGGCAATGAAGTCGACGTCGGGGACGCGATCCGACGCAGCCGGGTGCCGCGCGCGGAGTTCGTCATCCAGAGCAAGATCCCCGGCCGGCATCACGCCTACGAGAAGGCGTTGGCGTCCGTGCGCACGACCTTGCAGCGGATGGGGATCGAGCAGCTCGATGTGGGTCTGATTCACTGGCCCAATCCGTCCGTGGGGCTTTATGGCCAGGCGTGGCGGGCGCTCGTGGACGCCCAGCGTGACGGCCTGGTCCGCACGATTGGCGTTTCGAACTTTCACCCGCATCACCTGGCGCGCATCATCGATGAGACCGGTGTGGTGCCGGCCATCAACCAGGTCGAAATGCACCCGTACTTCCCGCAGGTGGAGTTGCGCGCGGAGCATGAGCGACTAGGGATCGTGACCGAGGCGTGGAGTCCGCTGGCCAAGGGCATGAACCCGTTCGCCGAGCCAGCCATCGCGGATACCGCTGCTACGTATGGTGTCTCACCGGCTCAAGTCATCCTCAAGTGGCATCTCCAGCTTGGCTCGGTGCCCCTGCCGAAGTCGGAAGACGCGGCCCGTCAGCGGGCCAATCTCGAGCTGGCCGGGTTCGAGCTCACCGCTGCGGAGCTGGCGGCCATCACGGCTCTCGGCCGCACGGACGGTCGGCGGTTCGGTGGTGATCCGGACCGGCACGAGGAGTCGTGAGCGGCCCGGGCGAGGTCTCAGCTGGTCGTCTCTCCGGCGCTCGGGCCGGTCGGGTTTGAGTCTCTGGGGTTTCAGTCGGTGGGGTTTCAGTCGGTGGGGTTTCAGTCGGTGGGGTTGGTGCCATCTGGCTGCGCGTCATCGGGGGTGGCCGCGGCAATGTTGAACAGCCACTCGATGCCGTACTTGTCCTTGACGTCCCCGAAGGTGTCACCCCAAGCCTGTGTGGCGAGCGGTACCCCAGGGGTGCCGTCGGCCGTGAGTCGATCGAACCAGTCGGTCATCGTCGCCGCGTCGTCGCCCATGACGGCGATGTAGTTGCGGGTGCCGCCCCAGGTCTGCTCGGCCCCCGGCATCGCGTCGCTGGCCATGATGCTGAAGTTGGGGTGAATGAGCGCCGCGTGCATGGTGCCATCGGCAGGCATGTCGCTCATCCCGAAGTCGGCGAACCCCAACACGGTCAGCTCGCCACCGAAGACGCTCTGGTAGTACTCCATCGCTTCGCGCGCGTTGCCGGGGAAGTTGAGGTAGGGGTGGACGGAGATAGCCATGCGCGGTCCTCTCGCGGGTCGGGTTCGCCCCAGTATGCCGTCGCCTCCCGGCCCCGACTCGCCCCACCGTGGCTGGGTTGAGTCCGTTGGCCGGGCGCCCTAGATCAACCAGCTGGTTGACGAAGCTTCTCATGGGGCCTAGGGTCATCAACCATGCGGTTGAATGCGACGAAGGAGGCAGAGGGGGCGCGACTGACCCTGGTCTTCGGTGCCCTCGCGGATCCGACGCGACGCGACCTCGTGGCCCGCCTGGCGGTCGGTGACGCGAGCGTCGGGGAGCTGGCGGCGTCCTACGACGTCTCTGTGCAGGCGATCTCGAAGCACCTCAAAGTGCTCGAGGGTGCCGGGCTGGTCACGAAAACCGCTGCCGCGCAGCGACGTGTGGTTCATCTGGAGGCCGAAGTCTTCGAGCTGATGACCGCATGGATCGCGCGATACGAGCGCCAGGTCGAGGAACGCTATCGCCGCCTCGACGACGTCCTGGCGCACCTGGATCAGAACGGACAGCTAGCCACCCCGGAAAAGAGGACGTCGTGAGCACCGCCGCACGCATCGAGGCCGACCCCAACCTGCCGATCATCCACCTCGCTCGGGACTTCCGCGCCACCGCGGCGCAGTTGGTCCGCGCGCACACAGACCCCGAGATCGTCCCGCTGTGGATGGGGCCGGATCGCCGCTCGATGGAGATCGACTATTGGGATGCCCGCAGCGGCGGCAGCTGGCGGTATGTCGACCGCACCGATGGCGTCGAGCTGGGCTTCCATGGTTGCTTCCATGAGATCAGCGCGCAGCGGATCGTGCAGACCTTCACCTTCGAGGGCGCGCCCGACGGGGTCGCCTTGGAGACCATGACCTTCGAGGACCTCGGCGACGGTATGACGCGCCTGCGCGCCCGGTCCCTGTGCGGCTCCTTCGAGGACCGTGATGCCTGGCTCGCCTCCGGCATGGAGGTCGGTGTCGACCAGGGGTATGCCGCGCTCGACCGCCTCTTGGCCGCCGGCCAGATCTGGCCATACGGGCCCTGAAACCGCTCCCGGCAGGCTCGGCGGACGGACTGATCCTTGTTCCGGGGTGTCCCCGTGCACGAGGCAGATAGCTACGAATAGAGACGGGTCCTCAGGAGCGCCCGAAGCCTTCTAAGTCCCAGTGTCCGGTCGCCCAAACAAGTTGCATTCCCCAACGTTGAGTTTCTTTCGGTTGCAGCTTCGCGACGCTTCCGTCCGAGTTGATAAGTTCGACACTATTGGTAGAGACCTCAGTCACGACGCGCACTTCCTGCGCGTTGGTAAACACGTGTGTGGCTTTTCGAAGTGTCACGACCGGGCCCGCCCACTGCTGGCGTGACTCTTCAAGCGACCTGACGCCATCGTGAAATTGCTCGCAGCCCAAACAGTTGGGACGTCGATATGTGGAGAGAACGGACGAGTCAGGCTTCTCGTAAGCGTAGTTGACTAGTACTACAGCCGTAGTTCGTGATCATTGGTGTTCTCGTCGTTGGTAGTGGCTGGTTCGGGCGCGGGCTTGGTGT
>CALLZC010000117.1 GCA_937858995.1 uncultured Nostocoides sp. | reverse complement strand
ATGATACGGCGACCACCGAGATCTACACCTCTCTATTCGTCGGCAGCGTCAGATGTGTATAAGAGACAGAACTTGTCCTCGGCGAGCTTCTTCTGGAGGCGCAGCGCGTCCTTCTCGTCGACCTCGGCCCTGGCCCACGATCCGGCCGAGCGCCTCGCCCAGGGCTTGCCAACCTTCGACCGGCGCGCAGCCGATCGCGTCAGCGTGCTGTCGGGGGCAGTCCTCGGTGCAGGCGTCGCGGCGGTGGCCGGTGCCGGGTTAGGCGCGGTGCGCTCCGTGCGGTCGCTGATCGGGCGCCGTCGCACCACGGGGTGACAACAGCGACGAACCGCCCGCGGGAGTACTGTCGGCGCCGTGAGCGCCACCCTCGATCGCTTCCATGCCGTCATACCCGCCGGTGGTGTGGGCGCCCGCCTGAGGCCGCTATCGCGCGCCGACTCACCCAAGTTCCTGCACGACCTCTCGGGTCAGGGTGCCACCCTCATCCAGGAGACCGTGACGCGCGTTCGGCCCCTGGTCGGTGATCGGGTCCTGGTCGTCACGGGCGCCCGGCACGCCCAGGAAGTGCGCGCCCAGGTGCCGGATCTCGGCGCGCAGGATGTGCTCATCGAGCCGACCCCCCGCGACTCGATGGCCGCGATTGGCTGGGCGGCTGCGGTCCTGGAGGCCCGGGATCCGGACGCCATCCTCGGCTCGTTCGCCGCGGATCACGTCGTCCAGGGCCAAGCGGCCTTCGAACGGGTCATCGGGGAGGCGCTGACCCTCGCGGCCGACAACTGGCTGGTGACGATCGGCATCACCCCGACCCACCCGGCGACCGGCTTCGGCTACATCCAGGCGGGCCGCGCCGTGGCGGGAGCTCCGAGCGCACGTCACGTGCGCCAGTTCGTCGAGAAGCCCGATGCCGACCACGCGACCGCCTATCTCGCCACGGGCGAGTTCCTGTGGAACGCCGGGATGTTCGTCGTGCGCGCCGGCCGGTTGCTCGACCTGCTCGCCCGAGAGCATCCCGACTTTGCCGCCACCCTGCGCGAGCTCGCACGGGAGCCCGAGCGGCTCGCCGAGCTGTGGGGGCAGTTGCCCAAGATCGCCATCGACCACGCTGTCGCCGAGCCGGCCGCCGACGAGCGCGAGGTCGTGGTGGTGCCCGCGGACTTCGGTTGGGACGACGTGGGTGACTTCGCGGCACTGCGCACCATTCTCGCCGCGCCGGGGACCGAGCCGGTCGTCCTCGGTCCGCAGGCCATGGTCGAGGCCCTCGAGTCGACGGGCTTGATCGTCGCCGACAGCGGGCGCACCATCGCCGTCCTCGGTTTGGCGGACATCATCGTCGTCGACACGCCCGACGCGGTCCTGGTCACCAGCGCCGAGCGGGCCCAGGACGTCAAGGCCCTCGTCGAGCACTTGCGGGCCCGTGGCCGCAGCGATGTGCTCTGAATCCCCCCGGGGCTGTTGGGTGATGGGTCTGGTGCCCGCACGGCCCGGGGGCTGAGTTATGCGCCGGAAACCGCGGGTGGGCTGGTCGACACCCGTCTCGTCCGGGGGGACCTGCCCGAGGATCGCCAGCCGCGTGCACTAAACTCGCAGTTCGTCATGGAATCCCCGTCGTATGCCGCCGTGCGCGGCTCTATCGCCTCGCGCCTGCCGCAGCTGGTCACCATCCGTCGCGACCTACATCGCCACCCCGAGGTCAGCTGGGCCGAGGAGCGAACCTCGGCGGTCATCGCCGAGCGACTCACCGAGGCGGGCCTGGCTCCCCAGCGGCTGACCCGGACCGGGGTGGTTGCCGACATCGGGGCAGCGGACCCCGATTTCCGGGTAGTGCTGCGCGCCGATATCGATGCCCTGCCGGTTCGCGAACGCACCGGTCTGGACTGGGCGTCGGTCAGCCCGGGCGTCGCGCATGCCTGCGGCCATGATGTGCACGCGACGGCGCTGCTCGGCGCGGGTTTCGCGCTCGCCGACCAGGTCGAGGTCCTGCGCGCCAACGGGGTCGCCGTGCGTCTGGCCTTTCAGCCCGCGGAGGAGTCGATTCCCGGCGGCGCAGAGCTGGTCATCGACGAGGGCTTCCTCAAAGAGGTCGATGCGGCCTATGCGCTCCACTGCGATCCGAGCCTGGATGTCGGAAAGGTCGGGTTGCGCGAGGGGCCGGTCACCGCCGCCGCCGACCGGATCGACGTCAAGCTCACCGGTCGCGGGGGACACACCTCACGACCGCAACTGACCGAGGACCTCACCTTCGCCCTGGCCAAAATCATCACCGAGGTCCCGGCTCTGCTCTCGCGCCGCGTGGATCCGCGTGCTGGGGCCCTCATCGTCTGGGGCCAGGTCCATGCCGGTGCCGCGGGGAATGTGATCCCTTCCTCGGGGGAGGCGTCCGGCACGCTGCGCGTCCTGGACGCCGAGGTATGGGCGTCCATCGGCCCCCTCGTCAAGGAACTCGTCGAGGCGGTGGCCCGCCCGTATGGCGTGGGCGTCGAGGTGGTCTACACCCCTGGTGTGCCGCCGGTCGTCAACAGCGCCGACGGCATCGCTGACCTGCGCACCGGCGCCCTCCAGATGGGCCTGGAGCCGGTCGCGACGAGCCAGTCCATGGGCGGCGAGGACTTCGCCTGGTTCCTGCACCACGCCCCGGGCGCAATGGCCCGGCTGGGGACGCGCGCGCCGGGCGGGACGACATACGACCTGCACCAAGGGGACCTGATCGTGGACGAGCGAGCCATCGGGGCGGGCGCGATGTTGCTCGCCGGGACCGCGCTGGCCGCCTTCGCCCGCCGAAGCCCCGCTCACGTCGCGACTTCGTAACGGTTCCGCAGCCGCTCCTATGCGGTGACGGGGCATGGTCCCGGCGGCGTTATCCTGTCGCGAAGTGGGCGCGATCGCGCCCCGATATTTGTGTCAAGAAGAGGAGAACACCTTGCGTCAACTGATGAAGGTGGCCGTCGCCGTTTCGGCTAGCAGCCTGGCCCTGGCGGCTTGTGGTTCCAGCACCAGCAGCGAGACGTCGGCCGCAGCCACGGGGTCCGCCAGCGCGTCGGGGTCGGCCTCGGCGCCGGCGACCAGCGATGTCAAGGTCGGGATGGCCTACGACGTGGGTGGCCGAGGGGACCAGTCGTTCAACGACGCTGCGGCCGCGGGTCTGGACAAGGCCAAGGCCGAGTTCGGGGTCGTGACCCAGGAAGCGACCGCCGTCAATGGTGAGAACGAGTCCGCCCGCGAGGAGCGCCTCAACCAGCTGGTCGACGCCGGCTTCACCAACATCTGTCTCTTATACACATCTCCGAGCCCACGAGACGGACTCCTATCTCGTATGCCGTCT
>CALLZC010000116.1 GCA_937858995.1 uncultured Nostocoides sp. | reverse complement strand
CCCTTGACCCCCGCCCCCTTGACTAACTTCTGCTAGCAGAGGTTAGTCAAATCTGCACAGCTAGGAAGGTGCGCAGATTTGACGAACCTGTGCTGAGTTGGCTCCGACCGGCGGCGGCCGGGTCCTAGCGAAGCGCCGGTCCGAAAACGTCCGCGGCCTCGGCCACGATGACCTGTGGCTTCTCGCTTCCGGTGCGGGTGATCAGGACCTCAATGACCTCATACAGCGAGCGCGTGGCGCGGCGACTGCGGTCGCGAAAGAGCCGCTGAAAGATGGGTTGGAGCGGCAGCAGGGAGCCGTCGGCGCGGCGGATGTCGGTTCGGCGCTGCAGCACGGCATACGCGATCCGTCCCTGCGCGGTGCGCAGCACGGTGACTGGCCAGCCGGGCACCTGCAGGTCGGCGGCACCCTTGCTCCACACCGTCGTATGGGTCGTGCCGCGCACCAGGGTGCTGTCGATCTTGGTCTTCTGCTGGACCTGCTCAAGGGTCCAGCCCACGGCGAAACCAGAGGCCTTGCCGGTGTCGAGATAGTCGGCCACCTTGTCGACAAGAGCGTCAGCCCAGGCCCGGTCCGCGGCGCTGGGGGCGCTTGTTTCCGGTGGCGCCGGTTCGGGTAGGCGGTCAAGGGTGATGCCCATCGAGCCGGCCAGCCGCCACGGCTGATTGGGGGCGCTTCGCACGAGCAACTGGGCGTGGGTCGCTGTCGGGACTTCGGCGAAGGTGCGCCCCGTGCCAGCCGTGATCACAGCCTGGGGACCGGAGTCGGCGAGCGGCGAATACACCCGTTCGGGCCGATAGGTGATGGTTCGCGGCGTGCTCGTGCCCTTGGCCTCCTGCAGGTAACGGCTGAAGAAGGTGATGCGGTCCAGTTCCGGCGAGGCCAGGGCGGCGGCCAGCTTCGAGCGGTCGTGTTGTGACCCCAAGGCTGCGGTGTATGCCGTCTGGACGGCCGCGTCCAGACGCTTGGCATCCGCCCGGGCCGCTGCGCGCGTCAGGGCAGCGACCGGCGCGGCGCTGGTCGGGCTCGCGGAATTCGACACCGCGTCAGTGGATCCCGGCGAGGGATCGCAGGCCGTCACGGCCAGCAGGATGGGGATCAGGACCAGGGCGGCGGGGCGGGTGCGCGGCATACCGACACCCTGACCCGGAATCGCCGATCCGTCCTGGCGAGGCGCTGCAGTCTGTGGATAACCGCGAGCTCTTCGGGGAGGTTCACCGCACAAGCAGCGCGAGGGCCGAGAGCGCGGAGGCGGTCAGGACGAGGATTTCGAAGGTGCGTTGGGAGATCCGGCGGATGGTCTGCACGCCGAGCCAGGCGCCGACGGCGATCAGCGGCGCCAGGAGCATCGCCCGCCCCACGTCGGTCCAGGTCAGCAGGCCGAGCCCGATGCTGAAGGGGACTTTGGCCAGGTTGATGCCGAGGAAGAACCAGGCGCTGGTCCCGATGAACCGCACCTTGTCGACCTGCTTGGCCACCAAGTAGACGGTCATCACGGCGCCGGCGGCGTTGGCCGTCATGGTGGCGAAGCCGGACCCCAGCCCCGCCGCCCACGAGGACGCCCGATGGTGAGCAAGTCGAGCGAGCCGGTCGCGGCGCGCATTCACGAGCAGTTGCACAGCCGCCAGCACCAGGAGCAGGGCCCCAATGGAGCGGCGCAACACCGTGTCGTCGACGACGGCCAGGAAGCCAGCGCCGAGGGCCAGGCCGGGCAGAACGCTCGGGAGCAGCGCCTTGAGCAGCGCGACGTCGCAATGCCGCCGGTAGTGCCAGACGGCGAAGAGATCGCCGACGATGAGCAACATCAGGATCGCCGCGGTCGAGGCCCGCGTCGGCAAGAGCGAGGCAAAGATCGCCACGGACACCACGGCCAAGCCGCCCACGGCGGTCTTGGAGTAGCCGATGATCAGCGCAGCAAGCCCATAAAGGCTGAGCGCGGCATAGGACATGGGATCAGTGTGGCCGGGCGCGGCCCCGCATCCGTGGCGGTCTCACGACCGGAAGGGCTCGTCAGGCCGGGAGGTCGCGCGTAAAAATCGTTCGGTGCCAGGCTTTCTCGGCCACGGCAGTCCGGTCGAACATGACGTGCTTGACGGTTGTGTACTCATCGAAGGAATACGTGGACATGTCCTTGCCGAAGCCCGACTGCTTGACCCCACCGTGCGGCATCTCGCTGATGATCGGGATGTGGTCGTTGATCCACACGCACCCTGCCCGGATCTGGGCGCTGGCGCGCAGCGCACGATAAACGTCACGCGTCCACGCGGAGGCGGCCAGTCCATAGGGCGTGTCATTGGCCAATGCGATCGCCTCGTCGTCGGTGTCGAAGGGGGTCACCGTGAGCACCGGTCCGAAGATCTCATCGGTCCAGATCGGCATCGCCGGGGTCACATCCGCGACCAGGGTCGGCCGGTAATAGGAGCCGGCTGCCAGGGCCCCGTCGGGGATGGTCGCACCGGTGACGATCCGGGCATCCGCGCGGGCGCCTTCCACGATGGCCCGCACCCGCTCCCGGTGCGCCATCGAGATGAGCGGGCCCAGGTCAGTGGCCGGGTCATCCGTCGCGCCGAGCCGGATGGCGGCATACAGATCGGCGACCCCGGCGACGAAGTCGTCGTAGCGGGAGCGGTGGACGATGGCCCGGGTCGCGGCCGTGCAGTCCTGGCCGCTGTTGATCAGGCTCCCGGCGACGGCGCCGTGGATGGCGGCCTCGAGGTCCGCGTCGTCGAAGACGACGAAGGGCGCCTTGCCGCCGAGTTCGAGGTGGACCCGCTTGGCCGTCGCGGCGGCGGCCTCCATGACGGTGCGCCCGACGCGGGTGGAGCCGGTGAAGGAGACCATGTCGACGTCCGGATGCTGCAGCAGGTGGGCGCCGGCGACCGGGCCAGCACCCACGACCACATTGATGACCCCGGGAGGCATCCCCGCCGCACTCGCGGCCTCGGCGAACATCACCGAGGTGAGCGGGGTGTTTTCGGCCGGCTTCAAGACGATCGTGTTGCCAGCGGCCACGGCGGGCAGGATCTTCCAGGCCGCCATCTGGAGCGGATAGTTCCATGGGGCGATCGACCCGACGACGCCGATCGACTCCCGCCGGATCGTGCTGGTGTGATCCGCGGAGTATTCCGCGCTCGCCTTGCCCTCGAGATTGCGGGCCGCGCCAGCAAAGAAGGCGACATTGTCGATCGTTCCGGGCACGTCGAATTCGGTGGTCAAGCGGATGGGCTTGCCCGCCTGCCTGCTTTCGACTTCAGCGAATTCCGCTGTCCGAGAGTCGAGTTCGGCGGCGAACCTGGTCAGCACTCCAGACCGTTCCGCAGGGGTGGCGCCGGACCAGTCGGTGTATGCCGCCCGCGCGGCGCCCACCGCCGCGTCGACCACCTGGGGGTCGGCAAGGGTGATCTCGGCGATCGTCGCACCGGTCGATGGGTTGATGACTCGGTATGGCTCGCCGCCGCCGGCCGCGACCACGGCTCCATTGATGTACTGGCTCACGCGGTCACCCTAACCGGGCCGGCGGCCCCTGGCGCGGACGGCTTCGGCCGACTCAGCGGAACCAGAGGGCCACGCCGGCCAGCCCCGCGACAACGAGCGCCGCCAGATAGCCCAAGACGATGCGCGTGTCGCGCAGGAAACACTTGCTGCGCGTGAGCCCCGCGCGCCGCGCCTGCCAGTAGCCAACAAAGCCCAATGAACCGAACAGCACGACGGCCAGCGGCCCCAAGAGCCAGCCGAGGAGGGCGATGGTGGCAAAGATGCACAACCGCAAGGGATCGTATGTCGCCGTCCCCGGCTCCCCGGGCGGCTTCCGGTTGTCGAGATGGGCCGACATCAGCGCACCTCCACCAGGGGTAGCGCCCTGCTGGACGAGACCCCTGCCGCCGTCGAAAGTCGCTGTCGCGACAGCGGATTCCATGCCTGGACCGCGCAGAAGGGCGCACACTGATGCCCGCCGTCGGACGCAACCGTCCCGACATGGACACAGCATTGGATCAGGCGCTCTTCGATCATGGTGTCCATATCCATGAAGGGCTTAACGGTCACGCGCACCACCCGCTCACCGAGTAGTTTGCGCATCCGGGCGGCGCCGCCGGGCAGCGACGACGATGCCAGGGTGGCCAAGGTGGACATGCCGAGGTCGCAGTTCTCGCAGATATCACGCCAGATGGTGCCGATCGAGGGATGCGACAACGAGGACTGCTCGCTGAGCAGGTCGAGCAGCGACGATTTCACTGCTGCCTTCATCCGGGCCGGGATGGCGTCATCGGCGATCCGGTTGGCCAGGAGTTCGGGGTCCAGGTCGAGCCACCCCTTGAGCGTGTCGTGCCCGATCAACTCGGTCAACGAGCGCCACTCGCCGGCGTCGTCGCGCAGCAGATAGCCCACCGAACAGCAGTGCGGGTGCGAGCAGGGCAGAGCCGTCAGATCGCGCCAGGTGACCTGGCCATTCGTTTGCTCGCCGAGGCGCCGCAACACCCCTCCATGGGTGAGGCGCCGCGTCGGATCGATGGCGCCGCTGCGGCCGGACCCGAAGACTGGCTGGATGGTGACACCGGCGACATAGGGGGTGGCCAAGGCCCGTTGCACCACCGCGCCGATCTCGCCCTCGTTCACTCCGAGCGCCGCGGTCATGGTCAAAGTGGTGAAAATCCCAGCACCCGAGAGCCGCTGAATCGCGGCGTCCTTGAACCGGCGGATGTCGGCACCGCGGTGCGCGATGGAGGCCTCGGGGGACCCCCCGTCATACTGGAGATACACCTCCACCCGCTCGCGATGCCGGCGCAGGACGGCGAGCAGCGCGTCGTCCTGCGCGATGCGTAATCCATTGGAGTTGATCAGGATTCGCACGATCGGCCGACTCACCAGCTCGTCGAGCAGCGCGTCGAGCTCGGGGTGCAGGGTGGGTTCACCGCCACTGAGCATCAGCACGTCGAGCCGGCCGTGCTCACGCTCGAGCCGGGTGTCGACCGAGGCCAGGATTTGCGCCAGGGAGACCACACCTTGGAGCTGTGGGCCGCTGACCGTGAAGCAGGTCGGGCAGCGCAGGTTGCAATGCTCGATGACATCCTCGAGCAGGATGCACGTGTGCTGGGTCTGCATCTCCGGCAGCCCGAACTCGTATGCCGCAGGCACCGGCAAGTAGTTCCCCACCCGATCGGGGGTGTGGGCTTTGGTGGGTGCGGTCCACTCCTCCAGATAGCTGAGGATGTCCGCCGACTCGTCATACAGCGTGCTGATCAGGCCGTGGCGGGCACACCCCCGCTCCAGCCAGACCTGGCCGTCGCGCACGGCAAGCCAGCCCGAAAGCCGGGCGACATCGGCCAGGGGGCGATCCGGGGACTCGTCGTGGCAGCGCGGGCAGAACGCACTGACATACCGGTGGATCCGGTCGCCACGCAGGGCCATCCCGCCACCAGGTGCCGCCCGCTGCGCTGGCCCCACTCCTACCCGTGTCATCCCGGCCCCGAGGCGTAGAGCGCGATCAGGGCGACGCAGGCGGCGAAGCCGATCACGAGCATGATGCCGAACCCCAGGAGGACCCCGAGTCCGATGCGACGCGTGCGGGGATGAAAGAGCATCCCCAAGCCCACCAGTGGCGTGATCCACGCCAGGGACGCCACCGCGCCGAAAACGTCGCTACTGCCCACCAGCCGGGTGGCGAGACTGCTCACCACCAAGCTGGCAAAGGAGATGAGTATGCCGATCACGATGGGCTTCTTGCTCTGTGGGCCGGGCGCGGGCGCGAGGGGAGGCGCGCCAACCCAAGGGCTCGGCGGGGCGGCCGATTGCCCGGCCCAGGGGGAGGGTGGCTGCGCGTCCGGGCCGTCTGGGGGCGGCCATTCCTCGGGCCCGGGAGGGTCGTGTGGCGGGTTGGTCATCGGGCCTCCACGGGTTCCGGAGCGGGTATGCCGCCGGGCTGGGTCAGTGCGCGCAGCTCGCCGCGGCGGGCGAGCAGGGCGATACGGGTCAGGAGCACGGGGAGCGTAGCGAGCAGGACGAGCTGCACGCGGGTCAGGTCATACCAAACCACCTCGTTGCCCCGGACAAACTCGACGAGAAAGCGGAAGATGCCGTAGGCGGCGATATAGAGAGTGAAACTCTCGCCGGCTGGAATCGGCTTGTGTCGCAACCAGAACCACAGCACGCAGAAGGCCAGGATGTGGAACGCGATCTCGTAGAGCATCGAGGGGTGCAGTGGGACTCCGGCTGGCGCGCCGAGGCGGGCGGCGGTGACCGCGTCGAGGGTGATGCCGAAGGAGTTGCCCGTCGGCGTGCCCGGCTGCTCGGTGAGCAGGCAACCGATGCGGCCCACCGCCATGCCAGCGGCCACCGCAGGCGCGAAGAGGTCGCCGGTGCGCGCTCGATAGCCCACGACGCGCTTGGCGATGTGAACGCCCAGCCACGCTCCGAAGAGGCCTCCGATGATCGACTTGTTGCCATAGGCCCACTGCTCGGCCAATGAGGCGTTGCGCCGCAGGTCCAGGTGTTGCAGCCAGGTGCCCAATCGCATGAAGACGCCGCCCCCGAGCAGGGCCCCCAGCACGACATACAGGATCGCCTCGTCGCTCTGACCCAGGCGCCGCGCTTGGGCGCGGAAGACGAGCGCCGCGACCGCGAGCGCGACCCCGAGGAAGAGCGCGTGCGTCGACACCGGCAGCCGGATACCGAGCAGGTCGCCGATGGTCGGGTACACCCCACCAGCATGCCAGCCGCTGCCCGGCGCGCGGATGAGGCGAGCTACTCAGCCAACTCGATCTCGCCCGCCCACCTTGGGGGCCCAGTGGTCCTACGACCAAGGGTCAATGGCGGTGGTCCGACCCGGCGGCGCACTCTTGCTCCAGCGGCCGGAAAGCCCGGCCACGAAGGAGGTCTCCCCAATGCCGAAGTCACTCACGCGTCGCAGTGCAGCAGTTCTCGCAGCAGGCGTCTTGTCGTTCGGAGTCGGCGCGCCCCTGGCCCACGCCGGTGACGGCGAGGTCCGCACCAATGGCACGTGCAGCAATGGCGCCACCTGGAAGCTCAAGGCCAAGCCCGACAACGGCCGTATCCAGGTCGAATTCGAGGTCGACACCAACCGCAACGGTCAGACCTGGGGCGTGGTCCTGCGCGACAACGGCACGCTCGTCTATCGCGGGACCCACACGACCGTGGCTCCGAGCGGCTCCTTCTCGGTCGAGCGTCGGATCGCCAATCGCGCCGGCACTGATGTCATCACGGCACGCGCGACTCACGCATCGGGCGCCGTGTGCTCCGGGCGGTTGTCCTTCCCTGGCTGACGGGGCCCTCGTGTTTGACACGCTACCGGGCACGGACGGTGCCGCGTGCGCTGGCGGGTGCCGGGACTACCTCGGCACCCCCCAGCGCTGTCACACTGCTAGCCCAGGACACTGCTAGCGCAGGACAGTGCTAGCCCAGGACAGTGCTAGCCCAGGACAGTGCTAGCCAGGACACTCCCAATTCAGGACACCCGAGCGACCACCCGAGGAAGCGAGACCAATGCCCGATAGCCCGGCGCTGACGTCCGCAACCGCTGCCGCGTCCTCCGCAGCCGCGTCCCCTGCACCAGCCGATGATGTATGCCGGTGGCACACCCTCTCGGGTCCGGGTCGCCATCGCCCCGACCTGGAGCGCTTCAGTCCCCGTCGGCTGCTGATCCAGTTCCTGGCCGGGTTGTCGGCACTACTCATCCTGATCGGTGGTGTCAGCGCGCTCGCCGCGCGGGCGCTAGCGGAACGCGAAGCGGTCAGTGACGCGGCCGACCTCGCCGATGTGCTCGCGGAGGCCGTGATCCAGCCGTCCTTGACCGCCGACCTTGTGCGCGGCGATCCAGCGGCCCTGGCCGGTTTCGACACCCTCGTGCGCGAGCGGGTGCTCAGCCGCAAGGTGGTCCGGGTGAAACTGTGGGACGCCTCCGGTCGGGTGCTGTATGCGGACGAGCCCGCGTTGATCGGACGAACCTTCGAGCTCAGCGCCGGCCAACAGGCGGTCTTGCGCGACCCGGTCACGCAGGCCGAAATCTCCACCCTGGAGGCTTCGGAGAACGCCTTCGAGGATGCCGACAAATTGGTCGAGGTGTATCGGCCGGTGTGGTTCCCCGACCGGACGAGCGCCCTGTTCGAGCTCTATGCCTCGTATGACCCGGTGGGGGCCCGTTCCACGATGCTGTGGCGCAGCTTCACGGCTCTGACCATGGCCAGTCTGTTGCTCTTGGTGGTGCTGACCGCTCCCATGCTGTGGCATGTGCTCGGTCGGCTTCGGCGGGGTGAGCGGTTGCGTGCCGAGCTATCCGAGCGAGCTCTGGAGGCCTCCGCCAGCGAACGCCGCCGCATCGCCGCGACGCTGCACGACGGGCCGGTCCAGGAACTGGCCGCCACCTCGTTCGCCGTGGCTGGGGCCGCGGCGGGTGCGGCCGCTCGCGGTGAGAGCACGGCAGCGCACGCCCTCGAACAGGCCGCGGCGACCGTGCGCTCCAGCATCCGATCGCTGCGGACACTGCTGGTCGACATCTATCCGCCCAGCCTCGAGCACTCGGGTGTGGTCGCGGCGCTCACCGACCTCGCGCAGTCCGGCCGGGGTGACGGGATGACCGTGCGCCTCGATGTCGAGGAGCATCTCGAACAGCGGCTGGGGACGCAGGACGCCCGGCTGATCTTCCGGGTGGCGCAGGAGTGCCTGCGCAACGCGGCCCGGCATGCTGGTCCGGCGCAGGTCCCCGTCCGCCTGAGCAGCGACGGCCCGCAGATCGTCCTGGACATCGTCGACGACGGCGTTGGCTTCGACATCGGTGCCGTCGTGGCGGATCCGGCTCCCGGGCACTTTGGCTTGCGGCTGCTGGGTGACCTGGCGACGGAGGCCGGTGCCCGCCTCGATGTCGCGAGCGCTCCAGGGCGGGGGACGCACTGGCGCCTGGTGCTGACGCCCACCGGGGGTCCGTCATGATCCGGGTGGTCATCGTGGACGACCATCACCTCGTGCGCAGTGGGATTCGGACATTGCTTTCCGCCGACCCGCGCATCGAGGTGGTTGCAGAGGCGGCCAATGGGCGCGATGGGGTCGCTGCCGCACTGGAATCACGCCCCGATGTCGTCCTCATGGACCTATCCATGCCCCAGATGGACGGCGTGGCGGCCACGCGCGCGATCATCGCCGCCGACATTGCCACCAGTGTCGTGGTCCTGACGAGCTTCTCCGACCGCGACCGGGTCCGTGACGTGCTGGCGGCGGGTGCGACGGGTTATGTGCTCAAGGACTGTGAGCCGCAGGAACTGCTGGCCGCCGTGCACACCGCCGCCGCCGGGAATGTCCCGCTCGATCCCCGGGTCGCCGGCGCCCTGCTCCCGGAGCCCGCGGGCGAGCCCGGGCCGTCGCTCTCGCCGCGCGAGATCGACGTGCTGCGCCTGGTGGCGCAGGGGATGGCCAACAAGCAGATCGGCCGCGCCTTGGGAATCACGGAGCGAACGGTCAAGGCCCACCTTGGGCGCGTCTTCCGGGAGCTTGGGGTCCTGGATCGCACCAGCGCCGCGCTCTGGGCACGAGACCACCTGGTCTGACTCAGCGCCGGCCCGGTGGTGGCACCGGGTGCCAAGCTCAACCGACCCAAGCGCGAGCATTGCGGAACATCCGCAACCAGGGGCTGGGCTGATCGAGTGATCCAGTGGTCCAGGACAGCTGGACATTGCGTTGCACCCGCTCGGGGTGGGGCATCATCGCGGTGAACCGGCCGTCTGGGGTGGTGACGGCGGTCAGGCCGCCGGGCGAGCCGTTGGGGTTGGCCGGATAGGTCGTCGCTGCTGCCCCCGTGGCGTCGATGAACCGCATCGCCCGTTGCACGCTCTCGGGATCGCCCTGCGCGCTGAAGTCGGCGAAGCCTTCGCCATGGGCGACCGCGATGGGCAGCCGGGAACCGGCCATGCCATCGAAGAAGAGCGACGGGGAGTCGAGCACCTCCACGAGCGAGAGCCGAGCCTCATACTGCTCCGAGCGGTTGCGGGTGAAGCGTGGCCAATCCTGCGCACCGGGGATGTGAGCCGCGAGGGCGGCAAACATCTGGCAGCCGTTGCAGATGCCCAGGCCGAAGGTGTCCGGCCGGTGGAAGAACTCGTGGAAGGCGTCGGTGAGTTCGGGGTGGAAGAGGATCGAGCGCGCCCAGCCCTCCCCGGCGCCGAGGGTATCGCCATAGGAGAAGCCGCCCGCGGCGACGAGGCCGGTGTAGTCGCGCAGGTCGGCCCGCCCCGACATCAGGTCACTCATGTGGACGTCGTATGCCGTGAATCCCGCGCGGTCGAACGCGAAGGCGGTCTCGACATGCGAATTCACGCCCTGCTCGCGCAGGATGGCCACCTTGGGCCGGGCGCCGAGAGTGAGATAGGGGGCGCTGATGTCGTGCGCCGGATCGAAGCTCGGTGCGACCACGAGGTGGTGGGCGCTGGCGCCGATGGCCCCGACGCCGGCATGCTCTTCGGCGGCGCAGTCCGGGTTGTCCCGCAGGGCACTCATGCGCCAGGAGACCTCGTCCCAGGCGGTCAGGAGATCGGCGAGCGACTCATCGATGAGGGTCTCGCGTGGCCCGGACACGCGAAGGCGCGCGTCGTGATGCGAGGCGCCCAGCACGTGGGTCAGGTCGCCGAGGCCGTGATCGCGCAGGATGGCCACGCCTTCGGTGGTGCGGGCCGCGGGGACGGCCAGCAAGGCACCGAGCTCCTCGGCGAAGAGGGCCGCGGTTTCGCGCCCCACCTGTCCGCGCACCAACGGGGTCAGGTCGATGTCGATGCCGACCGCGCCGGCAAAGGCCATTTCGCACACGGCCGCCCAGAGCCCGCCATCGGATCGGTCGTGGTATGCCGTGACAATCCCCTTCTCCCGCAACGCGTTCACCGCATCGACCAGTGCAATCAGTCGCGTGGGGTCGTCCAGGTCGGGCACTTCGGCTCCGAAGGCGCTCTGCGTCTGCGCCAGGATCGAGCCGCCCAGCCGGTGTTGCGCGGCGCCTAGGTCGACGAGGATCAAGACCTCGTGCTCGCCCATGGCGGGGGTGAGCGTGGAGCGCACATCGGTGAGTGTGGCAAAGGCGGTCACGACCAGCGAGACCGGTGAGATCACTTGGTGGGCAGCGCCATTGGCCGGATCGACCCACTTGGTGCGCATGGACAGCGAGTCCTTGCCGACCGGCACGCTGACACCTAGGGCGGGACACAGGTCCATCGCCACCGCCCGCACGGTGTCGTAGAGCGCGGCGTCCTCGCCGGCCTCGCCGCATGCGGCCATCCAGTTGCAGGAGAGCTTCACCCCGCTCAGGGTGATGGGCGCGGCCAGCAGATTGGTCAGGGCCTCGCCGACGGCCATCCGGCCCGAGGCCGGTGCATCGAGCGCCGCAATGGGCATCCGCTCTCCGGACGCCATGGCCTCGCCCTCGAAGCCGACGAAGTCGGCCAGGGTGACCGCCACATCGGCAACGGGAACCTGCCACGGGCCGACCAGCTGGTCGCGATGGGTCAGGCCGCCGACGGTGCGGTCGGCGATGGTGACCAGGAAGCGCTTGCTGGCGACGGTGGGGTGGCGTAGGACGGCATACGCCGCCTCGGTGATCGCGACTCCGGCGCCGTCGAAGTCGTCACCCTGGCGGGCCACGCGGGTCACGTCGCGGGTCATCCGCGGCGGCTTGCCGAGGAGCACCTCCATGGGCATGTCCACCGGATTCTCGGCTCCCGGCTCACCCTCGACACTGTCGCTGAGGATCAGCCGACCGTCCGAACGAGCCACGCCGACAACGCCATACGGGCAACGTTCGCGCTCGGCGATCGGGATGAAGCGGTGGATTTCCCCCGGGCTGATGGCCAGGACATACCGCTCCTGACTCTCATTGCACCAGGCCTCCTTGGGGGAGAGCCCGAGCTCGCCCTGGGGGATCGTGGCCAGCTCGAAGCGCGCCCCCAGTCCGGCGCCGTCGACGAGCTCCGGGAACGCGTTGGACAGGCCCCCAGCCCCCACGTCGTGGATGGCGAGGATGGGGTTGTCCGGGCCGAGCGCCCAGCAATGGTTGATGACCTCCTGGGCGCGCCGCTCCATTTCAGGGTTGCCGCGCTGAACCGAATCGAAGTCGAGGTCGGCGGCATTCGCCCCGGCCGCCATCGATGAGGCGGCGCCACCGCCCATGCCGATCCGCATACCCGGGCCGCCGAGCTGCACCAGCAAGGTCCCCGCCGGGAAGACGACCTTCTCGGTCTGGGTCGCGTCGATCGTGCCCAGGCCGCCCGCGCTCATGATGGGCTTGTGGTAGCCGCGGGGGACCCCCGACACGGTCTGTTCGAAGACGCGGAAGAAGCCGCCGAGGCCCGGTCGACCGAACTCGTTGTTGAAGGCCGCCGCCCCGATGGGGCCTTCGACCATGATGTCCAGCGGGCTGGCGATATGCGCCGGACCGCCCGATTCGCTTCTCTCCCAAGGCTCGTGCGTCCCGGGCAGCCGAAGATTCGATACCGCGAAACCGGTGACCCCCGCCTTCGGCGCCGATCCCCGCCCCGTCGCACCTTCGTCGCGGATCTCGCCGCCGGCGCCGGTCGCGGCGCCCGGGAACGGCGAGATCGCCGTCGGATGATTGTGCGTCTCGACCTTCATGAGGATGTGGACCTCGGCCTCGCGAGCGGCATACGCGCTGGGGCCCCGCGGGTCGCCGTGGGGCAGCCAGCGGGTACGCACCGAACCTCGCATGATGGAGGCGTTGTCCGTGTAGGCCACCACGGTGCCCGCCCCCGCGACCTGCTCCGTATGCCGGATCATTCCGAACAGCGAGCGCGGCTGCGGTGTGCCGTCAATGATGAAGTCGGCGTTGAAGATCTTGTGCCGGCAGTGCTCCGAGTTGGCCTGCGCGAACATGGTCAGCTCGACATCGCTGGGGTTGCGCCCCAGGCCGGTGAATGCCTCGACGAGATAGTCGATCTCATCGTCGGCCAGCGCCCACCCGGAGGCGACATTCGCCATCTCCAGGGCGGGCCGGCCAGCGCCGAGAATGTCCACATAGGTCACCGGATCGGCGCTGCGCTCGGCGAACAGGTGCGCGGCTCCATCGAGTGACGGCAGCGCGTTCTCGGTCATCGGGTCGTGCAGCAGGTCGGCGCAAGCCGTCCACTGCGCGCTGGTGAGCGCCCCACCGGTGAGCAGATAGTCGGTGCCTCGCTCGACCCGCCAGATGTCGACGCCGCAGTTGTGGGCGATATCGGTGGCCTTGCTGGACCACGGCGAGATCGTCCCGAGCCGGGGTATGACGACGACGCGGGCTCCGGCGGCGGAGGTCGGGGCGTCATACGGCCGGCCATAGGTGAGCAGGCGGGCCACGGTGGCTGCGGTCTCCGGGGGCAGCGCACCCGCGCTGGCCACCCAGTGCACGTGGCGGGCGGAGACCCCCGTGAGCTGCGGCGCGACCTCCCGCAGCCGGGCCAGCAGTCCGCTGGCCCGGAAGTCGGACAGCGCATTGCCGCCCTCGAAGGTCGTCAATGTCACGTGGATGGGATTCACCGGGCGACGGCCTGGTCGCGACCTGCGGGCATGCTCTCGATTCTCTCAGGTTCCGCGTAGTGCCCCGCTCCTGGCGGCGGGTTCCGCTCAGGTGACATCGCGCCGGGCATACCCCCAGGCGCCGAGGGCATAGAGGATCACCGCAAGGGCCGATTCCGCCAGGACGGGGGTCCAGGCCATGGGTTCGGCCGGAAGGCGCGGCAGCAGCGCGAACGGCGTGGCGTCCAAGAGCCATTGCGGGAAGCCGAGGACGGCGCCGACCCAGGAGACGATCAACGACCAGCCGGCAACCAGCCAGGGAAGCAGGCGGGCACGCGGCGCCAGACCGTGGACCGCAACGGCCAGCCCCAGGACGAGGGCAATGGCTGGCGTTTGGGCTGCCGCGGCGCCCGCGAGCCGCAGGACCTGCCCGGGATCGCCCTCGCGGGCGGCGGCCGGGGTGGCGAGCAGGATGCCGCAGAGCACGGCGCCACCCAGCGAGACGCCCAGCGCCGGGACGGTGAAGGCCCGCAAGAGAGCGACCCGGCTGGTGGACGTCGAGAGCATCAGCTCGGCCCTCCCGGTGGCCTCCTCCCGCCGCAACCGCTCGACGAACGACAGACCGATCAATGCGATCACCACGACGAGGATGCCGATCATCGCGACATAGAAGGCGTCCTGGAGGAGTTGGGCGCCGGCTCCCATCCGCCGAAAGCGTTCGGCCAGATCGGGGTCGTCGGCCACCGTGGCGAAGACGTCCGACAGCGAGCCCATGGTCAGCGCGAAGATGCCCAGCCCGCCGAGGGTCCAGCCCAGTGCGCCGCGCTCCAGAAGCCAGGCCAGGGCCCCCGCCGATCGCAGCCGCTCCGAGCCGACCGGGGGGCCAGGTCGCGCGGCGCGCAGCCCGGCCCCGTGGTCGCGTCCCGCCTCCAACCGCACCGCCACGACGGTCAGGACGGCGGCGAGCACGGCGGGCAGGAGGAGCACCCACCAGCGTTCCCCGACATACGGCCGGGCGTATGCGGCCCACTGCACGGGGGAGAGCCATCCGAGCCGCTGCAGCGGCGAGCCCGTTGCCGACCCGTCGGCGACGGCCCGCGCGAGATAGGCCGCCCCCACGGCCGCGAGGGCAATCCCGCGCGCGGTTCGGGCCGAGGCGCTCACCTGAGCGGCGCACGCGCCCACCCCCGCGAAGGTCGCACCCGTCAGCAGCAGCCCCAAACCCATGGCCACCGATCCGGCGGCCGGCGTCCCGAGGGCGAGCATCGACGCGCTCACGATGAGGCCGAGCGCTGCACACGCGGCCCAGGCGAGAAGCAGCGCAGCCCACAGCGGGGCGTGCCGACCTACCGCCCCGGCGCGCACGAGTTCGAGACGGCCGGGTTCCTCCTCGGCACGGGTGGCCCGGATCACGCCGAGCGCCGCCATGGTGGCCGCCAGCAGCGCCACGAACCCCCCGACCCGCCACATGGTGAATCCTCCGACCTGCAGGAGGTCGTACGGCGGGCCGAGCATGGCGCGCATCGTCGAGTTGGCGGCCAGGCCCGCCGTGATCTCCGCGCCCGCGGCGTCATCACTGATCGTCTCGCGATAGGCCGCGGCCGTGATGGGCGGCAGGAGGGACAAGAGAGCCACCCAGGTCCCCCAGTACCACCGGTCCGCGCGGATAGTGCGACGCAGCATGGTCGTGGTCCCGGTGAGTTCGCGGCTCCACACCACCAGCCGCCCGGCCGTGGCAGGGGTTATGGCAAGGCTCATGGCAGCACCCGAGAGTCGACGACCTCGTGCTGGCCGTCGTAGTGCTCCAGAAAGAGCTCCTCGAGGGTCGGTGGGGTGGCCGTCAACGAGCGGACCCCGGCCGTCGTGAGCACCCCGAGCGCGGCACCCACCCGCGCGGCATCGACCTGACAGGTCACCCGGTCGCCCTCCACCACCACGTCATGCACCCCTGGTGTCGTGGCCAGTTGCGGTGCTGGCGCGTCGAGCTCACAGGCGATCCGGGTCCGGGTCAGGTGCCGCAACTGCGTCAGGGTGCCGGTCTCGACGACCCGGCCGGCACGGATGATGCTGACGTGGTCGCAGAGCTTCTCGACCTCCGAGAGGATGTGACTCGAGAGCAGGACGGTGCGCCCTTGCGCATGTTCCGCGCGAATGACGTCCGTGAAGACCCGCTCCATCAACGGGTCCAGCCCGGATGTCGGCTCATCGAGCAGCAACAACTCGACCGGTGAGGCGAGGGCGGCGATGAGCGCGACCTTCTGCCGGTTGCCCTTGGAATAGGAGCGGCCCTTCTTGCTCGGATCCAGATCGAAGCGATCGATGAGCTCGCCCCGGCGCTGGGTGTCCAGGCCGCCGCGCGCGCGACCGAGGAGGTCGATGATCTGGCCGCCGGTGAGATTCGGCCACAGGTTGACGTCACCGGGCACATAGGCCAGCCGTCGGTGCAGCGCGGGCGCATCCGCCCACGGGTCGCCGCCGAAGAGGCGAGCGACACCGCTGTCCTGCCGCAGCAAGCCGAGCAGAATCCGGATGGTCGTTGACTTGCCCGAACCATTGGGCCCGAGGAAGCCGTGGACCTCCCCGGGCTCGACGCGCATGTCGAGCCCGTCCAGGGCACGGGTGCTGCCGAAGGTCTTGACGAGGTTGGCGATGTCGATCACTGCCGTCACCAGACCATCATGCGCGCAGGTGCTAGCGTTTCGTCTACAGACAGGGGAGCGCCACGCGGCGCTGAGAGTGCGCCACCAGCGCAGACCCTCGGACCTGATCCGGTTCGCACCGGCGTAGGGAGTCGGGAATCTCCCCGGTAGCGATGCCGGGCCCTCCAGACAATGGAGGACGCACATGTCATCTATCAGACGCGGGCGCGGGGCGCTCCTGAGCGCCGGGGTGGCACTCACCCTCCTCGCTGCCTGCACCTCCGAGACCGGTTCGGCGACGACAACGCCGACCAGCGGTCCGGGGTCGAGCAGCGCATCCGGCGCCGAACTCACGCGCTCGGAGAGCCTGACCGTCATTACGCATGACTCGTTCGCGCTGAGCGATGAGGTCAAGCGCCAGTTCGAATCGGACACTGGAATGACGGTGACCTATGTCGCCCCCGGCGATGCCGGGTCGATGGTCAACCAGCTCATCTTGACCAAGGACGCGCCGCTCGGCGATGTCGTCTTCGGCATCGACAACACCTTCGCGGGCCGCATCGTGACCGCGGGTGTCCTGAGCCCGTATGCCGAGGCGAGCCTCCCCGCGTCAGCCGAGCCGCTCACGGCACAGACCCAGGACCTGCTGACCCCCATCGACTTTGGCGATGTCTGCGTCAACGCCGATCGGACGTGGTTCGCGGACCGGGGCCTCAAGGTCCCGGTTACCCTCGATGACTTGGCGGACCCGGCATACCGAGACTTGCTCGTCGTGCAGAACCCGGCGTCGTCCTCGCCGGGTCTGGCGTTCCTCGCCGCGACCGTGGGCGCCAAGGGTGAGGATGGCTACCTCGCGTATTGGAAACGCTTGGCGGACAACGGGGTCAAGGTTGCCAAGGGCTGGACCGAGGCATATACGGGGGACTTCTCCGGATCCTCGGGCAAGGGCCCCCGGCCGCTGGTGGTCAGCTATGCCACCTCGCCGGCATTCGAGGTCGACGAGGGGGCGAGTGAGTCGCGCACCATCGCGTTGCTCGACACCTGTTTCCGTCAGGTGGAGTACGCCGGGGTGCTCAAGGGCAGTCAGAACGAATGGGGCGCACAGCGATTCATCGACTACTTGCTGACCAAGGGGGTGCAGTCCGAGATTCCCGAGCAGATGTACATGTATCCCGTCGACACCGAGGTCGACCTGCCGCGTGACTGGGTGAGATTCGCTCCGCTGGCGCCCAAGCCGATCACCGTGCCCCCCGCGATCATCAGCGCGCAGCGTGAGCGGTGGATCAAGGACTGGACCGCAACGGTCCTGCGCTGATCCCGACATGACACAGCCGGTGGCCGCTTCCGGGCCCCTCCCCCTTGGTCGTGGCCGCGCCGCGGCGTGGGTATGGCGGGCTGGCTGGGTCGCCGCGGCCGCTCTCCCGCTGATCTTTCTGGGGATCTTCTTCGCCTGGCCCGTGAGTTCTCTTGTGGCGCGAGGGTTTTCGAGTGAGGCCGGGTCTGGACTCAGCGCCGTGACCGAGGTCCTGAGTGCGCCGCGCACCTGGCGCATCGTGCGCGACACCCTCACCCTGGCGACCCTGGGGACACTCGCCTCGGTGCTCCTGGGGTTGCCCGCGGCATACCTGTTGTATGTGGTGCGCTTCCCCGGCCGGGGAGCGCTGCGGGCCTTCGTCACGATCCCCTTCGTGCTTCCTACCGTCGTGGTGGGCGTGGCCTTCGTGGCGCTGCTCGGGCCGCGCGGACCGCTGGCGTTCCTCGGCTGGCAGGAGTCACTGCCCGCGATCGTCGCGGCCTTGGTCTTCTTCAACTTCTCCGTGGTGGTGCGCACCGTGGGCGGGCTGTGGGGCCGGCTGGATCCCCGGGCCGTGCAGGCCGCCCGCGCGCTGGGGGCCAGCCCCGCTCGGGCCTTCCGCACGGTGACGCTGCCCGCCCTCGGGCCGGCCATCGCCTCCGCGGCGACACTCGTCTTCCTCTTCTGCGCGTCGGCCTTTGGGATCGTCCTCGTGCTCGGCGGCGTCCGCTGGAGCACCATCGAGACCGAAATCTGGTATCAGACAACCCAACTGCTCGACCTCCCCGCGGCCGCGGCGCTGTCCATCACTCAGCTGGTGATCGTGGCACTCGCCCTGATGCTGACGTCCTGGACCGGAGCCCGCCAGGAACGCGCCCTGCGCCTGCGGGGCGATGCGAGCGGGGAGCACGCCTGGGCGTGGCGTCGCGATGGGTTCGCGAGCGTTGTGACAGGGATCGTGGTGGCCACTCTGCTGGTGCTTCCGCTGGCCACCTTGGTCGTGCGTTCGCTGCGCAACCGCACCGGCTGGACGCTGGAGCACTATCGCGCTCTGGGGACGAGCGTCGGACGTAGCCTGCCGGTGCCGGTCTGGGTGGCGATCCGCAACTCCCTGGTGGTCGCGCTCCAGGCCACGGTCATCGCCCTCGTCGTGGGCGTCCTGGTCAGCCTGGTGGTCAGCCGGCGCCCCCGGGATCCATTGGCACGCAGCGGTTTGCGCGTCCTGGATGCGGTCTACATGCTCCCGCTCGGAGTGTCCGCGGTGACGGTCGGCTTCGGCTTCCTGATCACCTTGAACCGGCCCCCCCTGGACCTGCGCAGCTCGATGATCCTGGTCCCCATCGCGCAGGCCCTGGTCGCGCTGCCGCTGGTGGTGCGCTCGATCCTGCCGGTGCTGCGGGCCATCGACCCGCGGCAACGCGAGGTCGCGGCCACCCTCGGGGCGCCACCCTGGCGGGTCCTGGCGAGCGTCGACGGGCCGTTCCTGCTGCGCGGGCTCGGGCTGGCGGCAGGTTTCGCGATGGCCACCTCGCTCGGCGAGTTCGGTGCGACCACCTTCTTGACCCGCCTGGACCGGCCGACTCTGCCCGTGGTGATCTTCCGGCTCATCGGCCGCCCCGGGGAGGCGACCTTCGGCGCAGCCCTGGCCGCGTCGGTGGTGCTGGCCACGCTGACCGCCCTCGTGGTCCTGCTGGCGGAGCGGCTGCGCCCCGCCGTGGCGAGCGACCTATGAGACCCGTCGACTCGGTGCGCCCGCCGGGCGGCCTGACCCCGACCGGGCCAGCGACCGGATTGCGGGTGCGCGATCTCAGCGTGCGCTTCGGCTCGACCGCGGCGGTCGCCGACGTCGACCTGGACGTGGGCGCGGGGGGGATCGTGGCACTCCTGGGCGCCTCGGGATCGGGCAAGTCCTCGCTGTTGCGTGGGATCGCCGGGCTGGAGCCACCGACCCACGGGACGGTGTTCTGGGATGGTGTGGACCTGAGCGCCACGCCCGTGCACCAGCGCGGCTTCGGGGTGATGTTTCAGGATGGGCAGCTCTTTCCGCATCGCGATGTGGGCGGCAATATCGCCTACGGCATCGCGCACCTGCCCGCGGCGCAGCGGGCCATGCGGGTGCGCGAGCTGCTGGCACTGGTGGGCCTGCCGGCATACGAGCGGCGGGCCATCACCAGCTTGTCCGGCGGGCAGGCGCAACGGGTCGCCCTCGCGCGCTCCCTGGCTCCCGCGCCCCGCCTATTGCTGCTCGACGAACCGCTCTCGGCCCTGGACCGCGAACTGCGGGAGCGACTGGCGGTGCTCCTGCGGGACACCCTGCGGGCCACCGGGACCACCGCGCTCTATGTGACCCATGACCAGGACGAGGCCTTCACCGTCGCCGATCGCATTGCCGTGCTGGCCGCCGGTCGCCTCGTGCGCGTCGACACCCCCGAAGAGCTCTGGCGCGACCCCGGCACGCGGGAGGTGGCCGCCTTCCTGGGCTACGGGCCCTTCCTGGAAGCGAGCGTGGCCAGCGCTCTAGGGTGGCCGCCGCCCGGCATACCGCAGGACGCCCTCGTGGCGATCGGGCCCGGGGGTCTGGTCGTCGATCTCGCGGGGCCACTGGTGCCCGTTGGTGGGCAAACGCCGCGGCGGGGTGTGGTGGAGGTGAGCGTCACGCTCCCGGGCGGTCACCCGGCCGTGCTCTCTGCCACCGAACGCGTCCCCGATGCGGTGCTTCCGGTCCGCCTGGAGCCGGCCCGCTGCGCCGTCGTTGCCGCGGCGGCCCCCACCTCGTCGGACCCTGGCGCCGGTAGCGAGCAAACGGCCAGGCCCGCTGCCGGTGCGGGCTGGCGCACGTAACGCCGTGGGACGATGCGGCAATAGGAGGGGTATGACAGCGCTGACCGCCGCCGAGGTGCGGACCCTGGGGTGCGACCCGGACGTCCTCGAGGCCTTCTATCGGGCGCATGTGCGCGATATCGAGCGGTTCGTGGCCCGTCGGGTCAGTGACCCGCAGGTCGTCGCGGATCTGACCGCCGACATCTTCGTGGCGATCATCGGTGCGGCCGAGCGTTATCAGGATGCGGGCGCCAGCCCGCTGGCCTGGGCGTATGGCGTGGCCCGCCATGTCGTTGCGGGTCACCATCGCAGCGCCGCCCGCGAGCGGACGGCGGTGAGCCGCCACGGGGGTCGAGCGGTCTTGGACCCAGACTCGTACACACGTCTCGAGGAGCGCATCGACGCCGAACGGGCCGCCCGCGACCTGCACGAGCGGCTGACGGCGCTGCCCAGCGGTGAGCGCGCAGTCCTCGAACTGGTCGCGCTCGACGGAGTGGGGCTCGCTGACGCGGGCGCGGTCCTCGGCATCAGCCCGGTTGCCGCCCGGGTCCGGGTGCACCGGGCGCGCCGCAAACTCGGCGAATCCCCACCCGCTCCATCGCCCCGCACCCAACATCTCGTGCCTGACCCGGTGGAGGCCACGTCATGAACCCCAATTCGACCCTGGACCTGTCTCTTATACACATCTGACGCTGCCGACGAATAGAGAGGTGTAGATCTCGGTGGTCGCCGTATCA
>CALLZC010000115.1 GCA_937858995.1 uncultured Nostocoides sp. | reverse complement strand
TAGCCCAAGCCTGCCCGAAACCGCCTGTAGAGCCCGGAAACCAGGGCTCGTGACACGAAATCCGCTGTCCACCAGGCCTACTGGCGACCCACACCCCGTCCGAAACTGACCCGAGCGCCCGGACCCCCGATAATCAGCGATTCCCTAGCAGAGGTTGCACGGGGCGTCCGGGGCGGCAGAGGTTGCACGGGGCGTCCCGGGCGGGCGAGGTTGCACGGGGCGGGCCGGGCCGGGTCTAGGGCGCGAGGTAGCGCTGGATGGTGGGGGCGAGGTCCGCGATGAGGTCCTCGACGCCGGCCTGCTGCAGGCCGGGGAAACCCACCACATAGCGCAGGACGGCAGCGCCGAAGAGTTGCGCCGCGGCCAGCGAGGCCCGCCGCTCGACATCGAGCGGATCGCTCCCCGGGAGTGCGTATGCCGTGGCGATGGCGCCGAGCACCTCCCGTGCCAGAAACTCCCGGACCATGCGCGCCGCCTCTTCGCTGGTCAGCACCGAGCGGGCAAGGATGGTGAACCGGGCACGGCCGGCCGGGCTGTCCCACAACTCGAAGAAGGCCCGCACCAGCGCCTCGCCCACCCGCTCCCGAGGCAGCGCGACCACCGCGGACACCAGCACCGAGGGGTCGACCGGAATCGTCATGATCTCGGCGAACAGCGCCGACTTGCCAGCGAAATAGTGATGCACGAGAGCGGAATCCACCTGTGCGCGGCGGGCGATGGCGCGCAGCGAGGTGGCGTCATACCCCCGCTCGGCGAACTCGGCGCGCGCCGCCGCGACGATGTCGCCGCGGGCGTCGGAGCCAGCCGGACGCCGACCGCGGCGCGGGGCGCTCATGGTGCGGGAGCGAACACGGTGCTCGCGATGCCGTCCGGGGGGCCGGCCAGGTGCAGTCGCGCATAGGCCAGAGCCTCGGCCAGGTCGCCACTTCGGGTATGCCGGTCGAGCCGCCGCGTGGACACCTCGACGACGACGGCCCCCGGGAAACCCGCAACCGCCAGGGTCTCCAAAACCTCAGCACACGGCTGATTGCCTCGACCGGGGACCAGGTGCTCATCCCGGGCCAACCCCGTCCCGTCGGCGAGGTGCAGATGAGCCAGCCGAGGGCCGAGGTCGCGCAACATCGCCATGGCGTCCGAGCCGGCCGTGGCGGTGTGCGACAAATCCAGGGTCACATGCGCATAGTCGCAGTCCACGGGGTCCCAATGGGGCAGATAGGCGAGCATCTCGCGCTGCCGAGCGCGCCAGGGGAACATATTCTCGACGGCAATCATGATGCCGCTGCTCGCCTCGCGCTCTCGGACCCCGTCCACGAAGCCCTCGGCATACTCGCGTTGCCATCGAAAGGGCGGATGCACCACGACGGTCGTGGCACCGACCTCCTGCGCCAGCTCGATGGATCGGTCCACCTTGGTCCACGGCTCCGGGCCCCAGATCCGTTGCGTCAGCAGCAAGGTCGGCGCATGGATCGAAACGATCGGCAAGGCGTGCAGGTCGGCCAACGCCATCAGCGCCCCGGCCTCGCGGCTGACCGGGTCGGGCATCACCATCACCTCCACCCCGTCATACCCCAGCTGTGACGCGAGGGTGAAGGCTGTGGCGACGGAATCGGGATACACCGAGGCCGAGCTCAATGCCACCGGGACCGGTGGAATGTGCGAGACCGAGTCAGGCATCGCCCACCCACGCGCCACGTTGGGTCGTGAAGTCAGCCAGGGTGTCCAGTCGCCGCAGGATCAATCCCTCGCGTAGCGCCCAGGGGCAGATCGTCAACCGCTCGACGCGCAGCAGGTCCATGGCGGCCTCGGCCACCAAGGCCCCGCCCAGGACCTGTGCCGCACGCGTCGGCGATACGCCGCCGCGGAGGCTCCGCTCGTGAGTCGACAGGGTCGTTAATTCGCTGATGACCTCGCGTAGCGCAGACCGAGTGAGCGTGCGCTCCACCAGCGGGCCGGCGCTGCTCGAGGCGGCACCGGCCAAGCGAGCCAGTGAGCGGAACGTCTTGGAGGTCGCCACGACAGTGTCCGGTTCCCGAGCGCGCAGGATCGGGCGAACGGCCGAGGCCAGCTCCGCGCGGATCTCGCGGCGGGCGCGGCCGATGACGTCCGGGCCGGGTGGATCCCCCGGCAACAGGTCGGTGGTGACCCGGCCAGCCCCGAGGGGGACCGAGACAGCGGCATCGGGCTCCTCGTCCATGCCGATCGCCATTTCCAGAGAACCGCCACCGATGTCGAGGACCAGCAGGGTGCCAGCGGACCAGCCAGACCACCGGCGAGCGGCCAGGAACGTCATGCGGGCCTCGTCGGCGCCGGAGAGCACATGCACGGGGGTGCCCGCTCGGCTACCGAGCAAGTCCAGCACCTCATCACCATTTCGGGCCTCCCGAATGGCACTGGTGGCGAAGGCCAAAACCTCCTCCACACCATGCTCGTCGGCCAACTCCCGGGCCTCATCGAGGAAGGCGGTCAAGGTCTGGACCGCCGCGTCGCCGACACGGCCGTCCGCCAGGTGCTCCGAGAGGCGCAACGCGATCTTGTGGGTCACCGCAGGCAGGGGCCGGGCGCCATGGTGCGCATCCACAACGAGCATATGGACGGTGTTCGAGCCAATGTCGATGACGCCCAGTCGCACGTGCACAGCCTACGGTGCCTACAGTTTTGGTCGTGAGCGAGACACCGCTGGAGATCCCCCGCGTCTGGGTGGAGTTCGACGACCCCGCGGATGCTGCCCAACGCTTCCGCTGTGACCTGACGTGGCTGACGTCGAACTGGACGTGCATCTTCGGCGTGGGCTGCCAGGGCATCTACGCCGATCGCCCCGACGACGGCTGCTGCACGTTGGGGGCACACTTCAGCGACAAGGACGACGAGGCGCGGGTGGCCGCGATCGTCGAGGAGCTCGACGTCGACACCTGGGAGCACAAGCCGAAGCGAACCCGCCTCAAGGACTGGACCGAACCCGAGGGGTCGGCCACCAAGACCCGGGTGGTCGACGGGGCCTGCATCTTCCTGAACCGGCCGGGGTTTGCCGGCGGGGCGGGCTGCGCGCTCCACCAGCAGGCGGTCCGGACCGGGCGGGCACCGCATACGGCCAAACCGGATGTGTGCTGGCAGCTACCCATTCGCCGCACCTATCGCACCGTCGACCTGCCGGACCAGACCTCCTATCTCGAGGTGAGCATTGGTGAGTACGACCGACGTGGGTGGGGACCCGGCGGCCACGACCTCGACTGGTATTGCTCCGGGAACCCCGCAGCGCACGTGGGCCGCGAGCCGGTCTATCGCTCCCTCAAGGCCGAACTCGTGGAACTCATGGGCGAGGAGGCGTATGACGTGCTGGTGCTGCGGTGCGAGGCCCACCTGCTCAATGTGAAGCTCGTGCGCTCGCGCGGTGCCCGGACTCTGCTTCCATTGCTGATCCACCCGGCCACCGTCGCGGCGCGCACCCCGCGCTCCCCACGCGCTCGCCGCACCTGAGCACCGGTGCACCGCGAGCAGGCCGCCTTGCTGGGCGTGCGCCCGAGCCCGAACATCTGGCAGCACCCCACCATTTATGAGTGGGAGAACCAAGCCTTCGACCCGGACGGCCTGGTGGACGCCGCCATCGCCGCCCTCCACCCGTTGGCGGGTGCGCGCGTGCTCGACATCGGGTGCGGGAGCGGCTACCACCTGAGCCGGTATGCAGACGCTGGCGCCGCCGTCGTCGGCCTGGAGCCGCACCCGCCGTTGGCGACGACGGCCCACCAGCGTGTCCTGTCGGCGATGGCGCACCGGGCGACAGGCGCCTGGCACGTCCCGGCGATCCTCATCGGCGAGGCCGAGAGGCTGCCCCTCCCGGAGGACAGCGTCGACCTCGTCCTGGCACGCTGGGCCTACTTCTTAGGTCCGGGGTGCACCCCCGGCCTGGATGAGGTCGCCCGGGTGGTCCGGCCGGGCGGCGCCGCGGCCTTCTTGGACAATGACGCGGCTCGCTCGACCTTTGGGTCGTGGTTCGCCCGAGCCCTTCCGGCTTATGATCCCGTTGCCGTGCAACGTTTTTGGCAGCGCGCAGGCTATCAGTCCATCTCCTTGGACACCCGATTGGCCTGCCCCGACCGGGAGCACTTCGAGGCGATTCTGCGCATCGAGTTCGCCGCGGAACACGCGGATCGCATCCTGGCCGAGCATCCAGGGACGTCGGTCGACTACGCCGTCACGCTCTGGTGGCGACGCCACTGATCCCCAGCCATCCGCCCACCGTCTAGGCATCACCTCAGCGCAGGGGACGCAACTGGGCTCGCGGCTGTTGTGCCGCGGCCGCGACGTGGGCCACCGCAGCCCGAATGTCGGCCACCTCGATGACCCGGATGCCAGAGGGCAGCGAGACACTGCCGCGCACGCCCGGTGGCACCAGCGCCGTCGCAAACGACAGGCGAGCCGCCTCCGCCAGCCGACGCTCGATGCCCTGGACCGGCCGGATCTCACCGGCCAGACCCACCTCGCCCACGGCCACCGTATGCGGATCGACCGGGTCATCCGTGATGGCGCTCGCCAGCGCGAGGGCCAGCGCCAAGTCCGACGCCGGTTCGCGCAGCTTCACCCCGCCAACCGTCGAGATGTAAATGTCCTTCCCGCCCAGCGGCGCCCCCGCGCGCTTCTCCAGGACCGCGGTGATCATCGCCACCCGACTGGCGTCGACGCCGTGGGTGGCACGCCGCGGATTGGGGATGGCCGAATTCGAGACGAGCGCCTGAACCTCCGCGACCAGCGGCCGGCGACCCTCGAGAGTGACGGTGACGCAGGTTCCCGGCACTGCTCCCGAACGGGAGGACAGGAACAGCCCGCTCGGATCCGCAAGGCCGGTGATGCCGACATCGCTCAGATCGAAACAGCCGACCTCATCCGTTGGACCGAACCGGTTCTTGACTGCTCGCACCAGCCGGAGCCGCGAGTGCCGCTCGCCCTCGAAGGCAACGACGACGTCGACGAGATGCTCCAGGATCCGCGGTCCGGCCACCGAGCCGTCCTTGGTGACATGCCCGACCAGGACGGTGGCGATGCCGAGCCGCTTGGCCAGCCCGATCAGCGCGCCGGCCACCTCACGCACCTGAGACACATTGCCTGCCGCGCCGTCCACCTCGGCACTGGCGAGCGTCTGGACCGAATCGATGATCACCAGGGCCGGTCGGGTCTGCTCGATCTGACCCAGAACGGTGCCCAGATCGGTTTCGGCGGCGAGATAGAGCGAGCGGGCCATCGCCTCGATCCGCTCGGCCCGCCCACGGACCTGAGCCGCGGACTCCTCGCCGCTGACATACAGGACCTCGAGCCCGTCACGGGCCGTCCGGCCGGCAATGTCGAGCAGGAGCGTGGACTTGCCGATGCCCGGCTCCCCCGCCACCAGAACCACGGCGCCAGGCACCAGGCCGCCACCCAGCACCCGGTCGAACTCGGCGACACCGGTCGCTCGCGCGGTGGCCTGGGTGATGTCGACCTCCCCGATCGGCACGGGCCGGCGGGCCGGGCTCGTCACCGGCGTGGTGCGGGTGGCCGCGGCGCCCACTTGGTCAACCGAACCCCAGGTCTGACACTCACCGCACCGGCCCACCCATTTCACACTCACCCAGCCGCATTCGCTGCACCGGAAGGAACTCGCCCGAGTGGTCTTCGCCATGGCGCACACGGTAGAGGTGGGGTCTGACAGCCCCCCTGGCACCATCCCGCGGCATCGTGCGCCCGGCACCGCATACCCTCTCGCTCAGTACACTGGCGAGCGCACTCGGCCGCCGGTCGGGCCAGCACCCGGCATACGGACAAGGAACGGCGTGGCGCAGCAGTCGGAGGACGACCTCTACCGCTCGACGCTGGCTGCCGTGGCCCCGGGCACCGAACTGCGCGACGGGCTGGAGCGCATCCTGCGCGGACGCACCGGGGCCTTGATCGTCCTCGGCCACGACCGCACGGTGGAGCAGTTGTGCACCGGCGGCTTCCCCCTCGATATCGAGTTCTCGGCGACTCGGTTGCGTGAACTGGCCAAGATGGACGGCGCCATCGTCGTCGGTTCCGACCTCTCACGCATTGTGCGCGCCGCTACCCAACTGGTCCCCGACCCCAGCATCGAGACCAGCGAGTCCGGCACCCGGCACCGCACCGCCGAGCGGGTGGCCAAACAGACCGGATTCCCGGTGGTGTCGGTCAGCCAGTCGATGCGCATCGTGCAGTTGTACTTCGGGGGCCGCCGCCATGTCCTCGAGGGCTCCAGCGCCCTGCTGAGCCACTCGAACCAGGCGCTGGCGACCCTCGAGCGGTACCGGTTCCGCCTCGATGAGGTCACGGCGACCTTGTCCGCCTTGGAGATCGAGGATCTGGTCACGGTGCGCGATGTCGCGGCCGTCATCCAACGGATGGAGATGGTGCGCCGCATCAGCGGCGAGATCAGTGGGTATGTCGTCGAGCTGGGCGTCGATGGTCGGCTGCTGACGCTGCAGCTCGAGGAGCTGACCAGCGGGCTCAGTGACGACCTCGACTGGCTCATCCGGGACTACCTCGTGGACGCCAGCGGTCCGGACCCGGTTGCCGCGGTGACCAGCGAGATGTCCGCCCTCACCCGCACCGAGCTCCTCGATGCGGCCTCGTGCGCCCGGGTTCTCGGCCTGGCCGGCCCGGATGGCCTCGACACGAGCGTCTCGCCACGCGGCTACCGGCTCTTGAACAAGGTCCCGCGGCTGCCCGGGCCCGTCTTCGAACGGCTGGTCGAGCATTTCGGCACCCTGCAGCGCCTGCTGTCGGCATCGCAGGACGACCTGATGCTGGTCGATGGTGTCGGCGAGGGGCGGGCCCGAGCCATCCGCGAGGGTCTGACGCGGCTGGCCGAGTCGAGCATCCTCGAACGTTTCGTGTGACCGTCCCCGCCACCAGCGAGCCCAGCTCGTGGACGCGACGCCGCGTCCACGAGGCCGTCCTTGCCTGGTATGCCGTCGCCGGTCGCGACCTGCCCTGGCGCCGGGCCGACTGCTCCCCGTGGGGCGTGTTCGTCAGCGAGATCATGGCCCAGCAGACCCCGATCGCCCGGATCCTGGCGCCGTGGGCTGCGTGGGTGACCCGATGGCCGACCCCCACCGACCTGGCGGGCGACCCGGTCGCCGAGGCCATCAAGGCCTGGGATCGGCTGGGCTATCCCCGGCGGGCGGTGCGCCTGCATGCGGCAGCGCGGGTCATGGTGGAGCGGCACGCGGGCGCGGTGCCCAGCGACCCCGACGACCTGCGCGCCCTCCCGGGAGTCGGTGACTACACGGCCGCGGCCGTCTCGAGTTTCGCCTTTGGAAACCCGCTCGTGGTCATCGACACGAATGTGCGGCGGGTCCTGGCACGCATCGCCCTGGGGCGCGGCCAGGCCATGCCCACCCTCACCGCCGCCGAGCGGCGGCTGGCCGCCACCTACGAGGTCCGACGCGACGTGGTGCTCCATCCGGCGACTCCGCGGGTGTTGGCGCTGGACTGGGTGGGTGGGCTCCACTGGCCCGACCTCGTCCGCGCCTGCCGCCCGCAGGCTGGTCTGATCGGCGAACGACATCAGCGCGCCTTCGCCGACCACGAAGTGATCGAGCACGCGCACATCAATGAGGTCGAGAGCCTTCTTGAGAGCACTGGTGATCGCCTGGTCAGCCGACGATGGCTCAGACACCCCACTCGGGTGGTTGTGCGCAAAGACAACTCCAGCGGCGTTGTGGGCAAGCGCATGGCGGACGACCTCGCGCGGATACACCGCTGTAGCGCTGATCGTTCCCCGAAAGAGTTCTTCGACGCAGATGGCTCGGTTCTGG
>CALLZC010000114.1 GCA_937858995.1 uncultured Nostocoides sp. | reverse complement strand
TCCCGCAACACGACTCACGCTGTCCCGACGGGCACCAGCAGCGTGAACGTGGGCCCGGACCGAGGTCGAGTCAACCGAAAACGCCCCCCAGTCCAGCATCCCCCGCCGGTCGGCCTCATCAAGCATGCCCGATTCGATGCGCTGCCACACACCCAGGATCTGCCACGACCGGAACAACGCGTACACCCGCCACCACGGCCCGTACACCGGGGGCACATCCCGCCACGGCGCTCCCGTGCGTGCCCGATGACGCACCCCGTCAATGAGGTCCCGCAACCCGAAGGCCAGCGGGCGCCCCAACCCCGAGCGCACCGGTAACAACGGCTCCAGCAACTCCCACTGCGCGTCCGTCAGATCATGCCGCCGAATGGCGTCTATCCTGGGCATCGAGGCCTCCTGAGCACCGAGATGGACTAGACACCACCTGGTTACTCCGGAGGCCTCGCCCCGTCACGACGACACGCCGTAAACCCCACACGCCACTTTCGTAACACGACCTAGCAGAGGTTAGGACGGGGGGCCGGGTGGCTCAGGCGCCAACTCAGCAGAGGTTAGGTCGGGGGCCAAGCGCGCACGCGCATCGCCTGACAGGATGAGGGCATGCAGAATGTGTTGGTCAAAATCGGCGTCAATGCACTGGCCCTCTGGACGGCCGCCCTCGTGGTCAGCGGGATCCGACTCGGCGAAGGCGCCGGAGAGCCGTGGTCGACCCGACTGCTCACGATCCTCCTCGTGGCGGTGGTCTTCGGCCTCGTCAACGCGGTGGTCAAGCCCATCGCCACGGTGCTCTCGTTCCCGGCGATCGTGCTGACGCTGGGGCTGTTCACCTTCATCGTCAACGCTTTCATGTTGCAGATCACCGAGTGGGTCAGCGGCGCGGTCGGTCTCGATTTCACCATCGATGACTTCTTCTGGGACGCGGTGATGGCGGCCCTGGTTATCACCCTGGTGTCCATGGTTCTCAATTTCGTGATGCCCGACGGCGACTGACCCGGCAAGGACTGCCATGACCCGCGACGCGAGCCCTCCGCCCACCCGACCCGTCCTTGCGACCCTGCCCGCCTACCGGGCCGGCCGGCTGCCCGAGCCGGTCCCGGGGCTGACGGCATACAAGATCTCCTCCAACGAGAACCCCTATCCGCCGTTGCCCGGTGTCCTCGCGGCGGTGCATGCCGCCGCCGAACGCATGAACCGCTATCCGGACATGGCCAACACTGCCTTGCGCACGGCACTGTCGAACTACCTCGGGGTGCCCATGGAGATGATCGCCTGCGGCACGGGCAGCGTCGCGGTGCTCGGCCACATCATCGACGCCATGTGCGACGCGGGCGATGAGGTCATCTATGCCTGGCGCTCCTTCGAGGCCTACCCCATCGCGATCGCGCTCGCCGGCGCCTTCTCCGTTCAGGTCCCGCTGACTCCCGATCACCGTCACGATCTGCACGCCATGGCCGCGTCGATCACCGAGACGACCAAGGTCATCCTGGTCTGCACGCCCAATAACCCGACGGGGACCATCGTCACCGACACCGAGTTGCGTGACTTCCTCGCGGTGGTTCCCCCTCGGGTGCTGGTAGTCATCGATGAGGCGTACCTGGAGTTCGGCACCGACCCGGAAGCGCCCGACGCCCTGGCCATCCTGCGTGACCATCCCAATGTCGTGGTGCTGCGGACCTTTTCCAAGGCCTACGGGCTGGCTGGGCTGCGCGTGGGGTATGCCGTGGCGCACCCGGACATCGCCGAGGCGCTGCGGATGACCGCCACCCCATTCGGGGTCAACCTGGTGGCTCAGGAGGCGGCGATTGCCTCGCTCGCGGCGCGTGACGACCTTCAGGTCCGGGTCAAGGAGCTGGTGGCCGAACGGGATCGCGTCGAGGCGGCGCTGGCCGAGCAGGGCTGGGTGCTGCCGCCGTCCCAGGCGAACTTCGTGTGGTTCCCCCTCGGTGAGCAGACGCCCGCTTTCGCGGCGGCTTGCGAGGAGCAGGCGCTCACGGTCCGGCCCTATGCGAGCGACGGGGTCCGGGCGACCATCGGCGAGAGCGCAGCCTGCGAGCGGCTGCTCGAGATCACGGCGGCATGGCGCGCCAGAGCGGCGACCGAGGAGGTCGAGCCCGCCGCAGCCGTGCCCGGCCCATGACGCGCTCGCTCAAGGCTGTCGCCCTCGCTGCCGGCGCACTCGGGGCCGCAGTGTCCGGGCGCAAGCTGGCCACCCGGCACCGGGACATCCGCGAACTCGTTGCCGCCGACCTGCGCTCACCCTTGCTCTACGTCAACCTGCCGACGACCAGCGCCCGCGGGGCCCGTGCACTGCGCCGGGTCGAGCTCTCGCGGATGTTTCCCCTGCCGTCGGGGGTCACGAGCACCCGGCGCACCGTGGGCGGCGGCACGCGCGAGCCGGTCACGCTGCACCTCTACGAGCCGGCCGGGCGTCAGCGTCCCAGCGGGGTCCTGTACTGGATTCATGGTGGCGGGTTCGTCATCGGTTCGGCCGTGATGGGCCAGTCCTTCGGTGGTCGGGTCGCGCAGGAGCTGGGCGTCCTCGTGGTGTCCGTCGAGTACCGGCTGGCGCCCGACCACCCGTTCCCCGCACCGCTCGAGGACTGCTACACCGGCCTGGCATGGGTGCACGAGCACGCCGATGAACTCGGGGTCGATCCGACCCGGATCGCCGTGGGCGGGGAGAGCGCCGGCGGCGGGCTCGCCGCGACGCTCGCCCAGCTCGCCCACGACCGCGGTGAGGTGCCCCTGTGCTTCCAACTGCTCGTCTATCCGATGGCCGACGATCGCACCGTGGTCCGGGCTGACCACGGTCGCACCGGCCGCGTGGGCTGGGACCCTGCCTCCAACCGCTTTGGCTGGACCAGCTACCTGGGTCACCCACCGGGGACCGACACGGTGGCCCCGTATGCCGTGACCGCCCGCCGCGCGGATCTCACCGGCCTGCCCCCGGCGTGGATCGGGGTGGGGGATATAGATCTCTTCCACGACGAGGACCTGGAGTATGCCGAGCGGCTGCGCGCCGCCGGGGTGCCGGTGGACCTGGTCGTGGTGCCGGGTATGCCGCACGGGGCCGACGTCTTGATGCCTCAGGCACCGCAGATGGTCGCCTTCAACGACGCCAAGCTTGCCGCGCTGCGCCGGGCGCTCGTGGCGTAGGGCGAGCGGGCCGCGCCGACACGAGGTGGGGTCCGGCCGCTCGTCGAGGTGGCTCCCGCACAGGTCGTCGGAGCCGCTAGCCTTGCGGATAGCGCACAAGCAAACACGCGGCCACGACGACGTGGCCGTGACGCCCGCCGCGTCGGCCCGCCGTTTCGCCGGTTATCCCCGGGTGGCACGGGTCGCAGTGGCAATTCGAGCAGGCACCCGGCCCGCGGACACCCCGCATACGGGTGGGAACGGAGCGAGATGGCCGAGGATGAGCGTCGACCGCGGATCGAGCCGCGCGACGGTGGGCCCGACATGGTCCAGCTGGTCACGCCGGAGGGCGAGCGCGTCTCGCATCCGGAGTATGACGCGATCGCCGACGCGGTGAGCACGCAGGAGTTGCAGGGCTTCTATCGCGACATGGTGATCGTGCGGCGCTGCGACAACGAGGCGACCGCCTTGCAGCGGCAAGGCGAGTTGGGGTTGTGGGTCCCCTGCCTGGGCCAAGAGGCCGCGCAGATCGGCTCCGGTCGGGCGATGCGCACGCAGGACTTCGCCTTCCCGACCTATCGCGAGCACGGGGTGGCTTGGTGCCGCGGGGTCGACCCGCTCAACATGCTGGGCATGTTCCGGGGGGTGCACAACGGTGGCTGGAACTCCTTCGAGAAGAACTTCCACCTCTACACGATCATCATCGGCGCGCAGACCCTGCACGCCACCGGCTACGCGATGGGCGTCCAGCGCGACGATGCCGTCGGTACGGGTGACCCGGACCGAGACACCGCCGTCATCGCCTACTTCGGTGACGGCGCGAGTGCTCAGGGTGATGTCGGGGAGGCCTTCGTCTTCGCCGGGGTGAACAACAGCCCGATCGTCTTCTTCTGCCAGAACAACCAGTGGGCGATTTCTGAGCCCAACGAGCGGCAGATGCGGATACCGATCTATTTGCGGCCCAAGGGTTATGGCTTCCCCGGCATTCGGGTCGATGGCAATGATGTGCTGGCCACGTATGCCGTGACCAAGGCCTGTCTCGACGCCGCTCGCGAGGGGCAGGGGCCGTCCCTCATCGAGGCGTTCACCTATCGGATGGGAGCGCACACCACCTCGGACGACCCATCGAAGTACCGGGTCTCCGCAGAGGTCGAGGTGTGGAAGCTGCGCGACCCCATCGCCCGCCTGCGCAACCTGCTGGCGCGAGCGCACGGCATACCGCAGTCGTATTTCGAAGAGGTCGACGCGGAGGCCGAGGCGATCGGTACCGACCTGCGGGAGCGGTGCCTGGCCCTGCCGGACCCCGCGCCGGAGTCGATGTTTGCTCACGTGTATGCCGCGCCGCACCCCGTCATGGAGCGCGAGCGCGCCGAGCTGGCGGCCTACCTGGCGAGCATCGAGGGGACGCACTGATGGCGCAGCTGACCATGGCCAAGGCGCTCAACGCGGGTCTGCGAGCCGCGATGGAGAAGGATCCGAAGGTCCTGCTGATGGGCGAGGACATCGGCAAGCTCGGCGGTGTCTTCCGGATCACCGAGGGCCTGCAGAAGGACTTCGGCGAGGACCGGGTCATCGACACGCCGCTGGCGGAGGCCGGGATCGTGGCGACGGCCATCGGGATGACCTTGCGGGGCTATCGCCCGGTCGTGGAGATCCAGTTCGACGGCTTCGTCTATCCCGCGTTCGACCACATCGTCTCTCAGGTGGCCAAGCTGCACGCCCGCTCGCTCGGTCACGTGCAATTGCCGATGGTCATCCGGATCCCCGTCGGGGGCGGAATCGGCGCGGTGGAGCATCACAGCGAATCCAACGAGGCCTATTTCGCACACACCGCCGGGCTGCGGGTCATCGCGTGCTCCAATCCCAACGATGCCTACTGGATGATCCAGGAGGCGATCGCCTTCCCCGACCCGATCATCTTCTATGAGCCCAAGCGCCGCTATTGGGACAAGGGCGAGGTGGCAGCTGCGCCGGAGCGGGATCTGTTCGCTGCCAATGTGATTCGCCCGGGAACCGATGTCACGGTGCTGGCCTACGGGCCGATGGTGCGCTCCTGTCTGCAGGCCGCTCAGGCCGCCGAGGAGGAGGGGATCTCGCTCGAGGTCATCGACCTGCGATCCCTGACGCCGCTGGACACCGAGGCGATCTTCGGCAGCGTCCGCAAGACCGGTCGCTGCGTCGTGGTGCACGAGGCCTCGACCTTCTTGGGGATGGGCGCGGAACTGGCCGCGCAGATCCAGCAAGAGTGCTTCTATTCGCTCGAGGCGCCGGTCTTGAGGGTCGGCGGCTACAACGTCCCGTATCCGCCGAGCCGGATCGAAGAGGAATTCCTGCCCGACCTGGACCGCGTGCTCGATGCGGTCGACCGGGTTCTCGAGCACTGAGGAGCGAAGCCAAACCCATGCGTGAGTTCAAACTTCCGGACCCGGGTGAGGGGCTGACCGAGGCCGACATCGTCACCTGGCGGGTCGCCGTCGGCGATGTCGTCAAGGTCAACGACATCGTGGTCGAGATCGAAACCGCGAAATCGCTCGTCGAGTTGCCGGTGCCGTATGCCGGGACCGTCGCCGCCCTGCTGGTGGCCGAGGGTGACACGGTCGAGGTCGGCACCGCCATCATCGCGATCGACGACGGCACGTCGGTGCCTGCCCCGACCCCGGTGGCCGCCGTGCCGGTTGCGGCGCCGGTTGCCGAGGTTGCGCCGGCTGGCGAGGTTGCGCCGGCTGGCGAGGTTGCGCCGGCTGGCGAGGTCGCGCCGGCTGGCGAGGTCGCGTCGCCGGCGTCGGTGACGCAGGAACCCAAGCGCACGGCGGTCCTCGTGGGCTATGGGGTCAAGCAGACCGAGGCCAAACGGCGCCCGCGCCGCAAGCAGGAACTGCTCCAGACCGTTGCCCACTACCCGGACGAGGAGCCTGCCGTCCGGGAGTCGGTTCACGCCGATGCCAGCAGTGGAGTCGGCGAACTGGTAGCCGCGCACTCGACCCACGTGCTGCGCGACCGCCGGCCGCTGACGGAGCTGACGGAGCAGCATACGGCCGATGCGGCGGGGCAGGCCCGGGTGTTGGCGAAGCCGCCGGTGCGCAAACTCGCCAAGGACCTCGGTGTCGACCTGGGCAGCCTCCACGGCACCGGCGCCGGCGGGAGCATCACCCGAGAGGATGTGGTGGCCGCTGGCCATGCGACGTCGGCGACGGTCGAATCCGCGGGTGTCGGCCAGTCTGCGCCTGCTGCCCCGACGTTGTCCGCGGCGTCAGCGGCGTCGTCAGCGGCGGGGGCCGCGCGGGCGGCCGGGGAGCGCGGCGAGGAGCGGGTGCCCATCAAGGGAGTCCGCAAGGCGACGGCAGCGGCAATGGTCGGCTCGGCCTTCACCGCGCCCCATGTCACGGAGTGGGTCGAGGTCGACGTCAGCGCCACCATGGAACTGGTCGACCGGCTCAAGAAGGATCGGGAGTTCCAGGGCGTCAAGGTGACCCCGCTGCTGGTCCTGGCCAAGGCGATGTGCGTTGCGGTGCGGCGCAATCCGGGGATCAATGCGACATGGGATGAGGTCGCGCAGGAGATCGTCACCAAGCGCTATGTCAACCTCGGCATCGCCGCCGCGACTCCGCGTGGATTGCTCGTCCCGAATATCAAGGACGCCGATTTGTTGCCGATGCGTGAGTTGGGGGCGGCGATCAACGCCCTGACCGACACCGCCCGCGAGGGTCGCACGCAGCCGAGCGATATGTCCGGCGGAACGATCACCATCACCAACATCGGTGTCTTCGGGATCGACGCGGGCACTCCCATCCTCAACCCGGGCGAGTCGGCACTCCTGGCCTTCGGTTCGATCACTCGCAAGCCCTGGGTGGTGGGCTCCGGGGCCCACGAGCGCATCGAGCCACGATGGGTCACCACCCTGGCGCTGTCCTTCGATCACCGCGTCGTCGACGGCGAACTCGGTAGCCGCTACCTCGCCGATGTCGCCGCCCTCCTCGCCGACCCCGCCAAGGCCCTGGTCTGGGGTTAACCCCCCCGCCCCGCCTCGCATGTCCGTTTTAACTAACCTCTGCTAGCAGAACTTAGTCAAATCAGCGTACTTTCCACGGTGTGCACAGTTGACTAACCTCTGCTAGCAGAACTTAGTCAAATCAGCGCACCTCCACGGTGTGCACGCAGAAGTTGGCAGCGAGCTACTCGGCGATGACCGGCGCCTCGCGCGGGGCGGGCCGGCGCAAGGAGATCTGGGGGATGAGCCAGGTGATGACGACACCGAGCACCATCACGCAGGCCGCGACCAGGAAGACGCGATCCATCGCCTCGGCGAAACCCTGCAAGAAGGGTTGAGCCAGACGTGGGTCGAGCGCGTTCAGGATGGAGGAGTCCTTGAGCAGGGTGTCACCCACAGCCCCGGTCTGCAGTTGCTGGACGAACTCGGCGTTCGCGGGGTCGGCGAGGGCGGCCTGGAAGTCGGGCGTGGCCCGCGCGGTGTCCAGTGCCTCGGCGATCCGGTTCGGCAGGGCGGCGAACAGGATGGACAAGAAGAGCGCCGTTCCCGCCGTGCCGCCGATCTGTCGGGTGAACGTGGCCGAGGCGGTGGCGATGCCCATGTCACCCGGGCCCGCGGCGCTCTGCACGGCCAGCATGAGGGGCTGCATCATGAAGCCCATGCCCAGACCGAAGACGGTGCTGACGATCATGATCTGCCACAGGGGCGTATCCCACGCCACATAGTGAAAGACGAAGAGCGCCAACGCGATCAGCGGCGCACCGATGCGCAGGAAGACCCGGTACTTCCCGGTGCGACTGATCGTCTGGCCGGAGATGACCGAGCCGGACATGATGCCGAGCGTGAGCGGCAGCAGTTGCAGGCCGGCCATCGTCGGCGACGAGCCCTTGACGATCTGCAGATAGAGCGGCAGGCACGCGATGCCACCGAAGAGCGCCATGCCGAGCACGGTCGAGGCGAGGGAGGAGATGCCGATGGTCCGGTTCGTGAACAGCCGCATCGGCAGCAGGGCCTCCGCACCCATCCACCGCTCGATCAGGACGAAAGCGGCGATCCCGAAAGCGCCGATCGCATAGCACGCGAGCGAACTCGTTGCCGTCCAACCCCATTCGCGCCCCTGTTCAGCGACGAGCAGGAGCGGAACGAGCCCGAGCGAGAGAGCCACGGCTCCCCACCAGTCGACCCGGTGGTCCTGGCGCGTGTGCCGCAGGCGCAGCGTGCGCATCACGACGACGAGGGCGAGCAGCCCCACCGGCACATTGACCAGGAAGACCCACCGCCACCCGGCGATGCCGAGCAGGGACGGCATACCCGCGAAGAAGCCGCCGATGACCGGACCCAGCACACTCGAGGTGCCGAAGACAGCAAGGAAATAGCCCTGGTACTTCGCGCGCTCCATCGGCGGCACGATGTCTCCGATGATGGCCAGCGCCAGGCTGAACAGGCCGCCGGCGCCGAGGCCCTGGACCGCGCGGAAGGCGGCGAGCTCCGTCATACTGCCCGCGAAGGTGCATAGGACCGATCCGGCGATGAAGATCGAGATGGCCGCGAGAAAGAACGGCTTGCGCCCATAAATGTCGGACAGCTTGCCGTAGAGCGGGGTGACGATCGTTGACGTGATGAGGTATGCCGTGGTGGCCCAGGCCTGGCGGTCGAGGCCCTGCAGGTCGTCGGCGATGGTGCGGATGGACGTGGCAACAATGGTCTGGTCAAGGGCAGCCAGGAACATCCCAAGCATCAGACCCGTCAGGATCGAGACGATCTGTCGGTGACTGAGCTGGGTATGGGGTGCAGCGGTCGGCAGGTCGGGCGCCGTTCCGGAGGTTGCGGACATCAGTGCCCTTTCGGTCGGTAGGCCTCGGCGGCGTCTCCGAAGCGGGTGAGGAGGTGCAAGAGCTGGGCGACGTCCTGCTCGCTCCAGTCGGCGAGAAGCTGGGTGAACCACGCGGTGCGTTGGGCCTGGATGGCCTCCAGCGCCTCGCGGCCGGCGTCGGTGAGCGATACCAGGTGGGCGCGACCGTCATCCGGGTCGGGAACGCGCTCGATGATGCCGGCTCTTTCGAGCCCCGCGATGGCACGGCTCACCGTCGAGATCTCGACATGCGCGCGCTCGGCCAGACTCGAGATCCGGACCGGGCCGCCGAACAGGTTGAACAGCAAGGGGTAGGCATTGCCGTCGACCGCCGGATGGGCCCGGGGCGCCTGCGTGCGCACCGTGCGGATCAGCTTGGCGACCCTGATCAATTGCAGGCCGATGGCGTCCTCGGGACTGGTGGCTGCCGGTCCCGCGCAGGCGGCGTCAGCGGGCCCAGGGGAATCGTGCATGCGCCAACACCTATCAGGTAGTTGCTTGCGAACGCAACTATAAACCGCCGTCGCGATTCACGTTCGTCGCCCCTGACGCAGGGAGCGCGTCCCCCGCGGGCTAGGCGCGGCCGTGGCCGTGCCAGCGACGAATCAAGGCGATCCGGTGCTCCACTTGCTCGGTGGTTGCCTTCGCCAGCGGGGGACCGCCGGCCTGGCGGCGCAACTCCGCGTGAACGTGCGAGTGCGGCACCCCGCGACCATGCGCGTACTGGCTCACCAGGGAGTTGAGGATCTTGCGCTGCGACTCCAATGCCCGATGCAGGGACACCTCCGGCGTCACCTTGTCACGGCGATCGCGCCGGGTCAGCCGCGCAGCGTGCCGGCGCTGGCGCTCGCGCAGGACATCGGCGACCTGGTCCGGCTCGAGCAACCCCGGCAGGCCGAGATAGTCCTGCTCCTGCGCCGACCCGGCGCTCGTTTGCAGGCCGAACTGATGCGCGTCGAACAGCACATGGTCGAAGGTCGCGCTGGATTCCAGCGCTTCCCACTGGCCCAGCAGGTCCTCGGAGGCGCGCGCGTCCCGCTCCGCCGCGGCCACCAGGGCCTCCTCCGACCAGTCCTCGCCCCGCGGCCGGCCCAGGACGTGATCCCGTTGGCGTTCGAGCAGGGTGGCATGCGAGAGCAGCGGCGCCACCGTCGGCAAGAAGATGGTGGCGACCTCGCCGCGCCGCCTGGCCCGCACGAACCGTCCGACCGCCTGGGCGAAGAACAAGGGGGTGGCCGTTGCCGTCGCATAGACCCCGACCGCAAGGCGCGGCACGTCGACGCCCTCGGAGACCATCCGCACCGCCACCATCCAGCGCTCCTCGGACGCGCTGAACTCCTCGATCCGACGCGAGGCGCCGGAATCATCCGAGAGAACCACGGTGGGTTTGGTGCCGGTGAGTTCTGCCAGCAGCCGCGCGTAGGCCCGGGCCTGGGCTTGGTCGGTGGCGATCACCAAGCCTGCGGCATCGGGCAGGTGCCGGCGCACCTCGGTCAGACGGGTGTCGGCCGCCCGCAACACCGACTGGATCCACTCGCCCTTGGGGTCCAAGGCCGTGCGCCATGCGTGCGCGCTCAGGTCCTTGGTCAACGGGTCGGCAAGGTCAGCGGCCAACTCGTCGCCCGCCTTGGTACGCCACCGCATCGGGCCGCCATAGGCCATGAAGAGCACCGGGCGCACGACGTGATCACGCAAGGCCTCGGCATACCCGTAGGTGTAGTCCGCCACCGAACGCCGGGTGCCGTCAGGCAATTCCTCGTAGCGCACGAAGGGAATCGGATGGTCGTCCGAGCGAAAAGGGGTGCCGGTCAGGGCCAGTCGTCGCCGGGCCGGGGTGAAGCACTCGGCGATGGCCGCCCCCCAGGTCCGGGAATCCCCCGCGTGGTGGATCTCGTCGAAGATCACCAGCGAGTTGGAGTTCTCGGTGACGGCCCGATAGTGGAAGGGGCGCGCGGCGACGCCCGCGTAGGTCACCACCGTGCCGACATACTCCCGACTCCGGCCGCGACGCGAGCCGCCCAGCCCGGGATCGAGGTGGATGCCCGCGCGGTGGGCGGCCTCGGCCCATTGGACCTTGAGGTGTTCGGTGGGGGCGACGACCGTGATCTTGTTGATGACTCGGGCATCCAGCAGCTCACGGGCGACGCGCAGGGCGAAGGTGGTCTTGCCGGCCCCCGGCGTGGCCACCGCCAGGAAGTCGCGGGGCGCCTCACGCACATACTGCTCCAGCGCGGCCGCCTGCCAGGCGCGCAAACTGGAGGCCGTGCCCCAGGGCGCGCGGCCGGGAAAGGCCGGCGACAGGTGCTGGAATTCCTTGCTCATGAATCCATTTCGGTTCGGACGGGTCGGTGTGGCAGGCACGAAGGTACCCATCCTGCCCCATCCCCGCCCCACCCGTTTGCCTACCCTCTGCCCGGCCCGCCGACACCCGATTTGACTAACCTCTGCTAGCAGAAGTTGGTCAAATCTGCGCACGTTGCTAAGTGCGCGGATTCGACGAAGGTGCGCTGAGTTGGGTATGCCGGCCCGCTGGCGGGGCGGGCGCGCCCCCGCGCGTGGCAGCCCCATTCGGCGGCGACGGCATACCTCCTTAGGCTGGGGCGTATGACGTCCGCTCCCCAGCCCGTGGAGCGCCGGCTCACGCTGGCGGTCCTGGTGCCGGCCCTGGTGGCCGGGGTGATCGGCGCCTGGCTGAGCGGCGCGGTCGTCGCCTACGCGATTGGCGACCCGGGCGCGGTCATGCGCTGGAGCGTGCCGGTGGCGCGGATTCTGCGCGATGTGGCGGCGAGCGCGACGGTCGGGTTCTTGCTGGTCGGAGCGTTCCTGGTGCCCGAGACGACGCGGACCGCGCGGCGGGTGAGCGCGACACGGCTGGCGGCGGGTGCCGCCACGCTGTGGCTGCTGGCACTGCTGGTCAGCGCCATCGGGGAGTTCAGCGACATCAGTGGTCTGCGGCCGAACCAACCGCAATTCTGGAACCAGTTCTTCGCTCTGTCGTGGGAGTTGCCGACCACCCGGATGACGATCATCGCGGCCGTACTGGTGGGCGTTATCACCGTCCTATGCGCCAGCCCGCGCGGGACGACCGGCCTGGCCTGGGGTTTCGCGCTGGCGTGGCTAGCGCTCCTGCCCCAGGCGCTCGCGGGTCACGCGTCGGTCAGCCGCGACCACATGAGCGCCGTCAACGGTTTGGCGATCCACTTGCTGGCGGTCACGGCATGGGTCGGCGGGCTGCTCGCGATCCTGGTCCTGCGGGCCCAGTTGCAGCCCCACCTGGCCATCACGGTCCGGCGGTTCTCGACGGTGGCCGCCTGGTCGTATGCCGCCATCGTTCTCAGTGGGGTCTTGATCGCGTGGCTCGGCATGGCGGGCTTGGGCGATCTGCGCAGCGGCTACGGCGCCTTGCTCATGGTCAAGACCGGGGCCCTGGTCACGCTCGGCGTCGCGGGATGGCGGCACCGTCGCTCCATGATCGAGCGGCTGGATGCCAGCCCGGGCGATGCCGCGGCCTTTGCCCGGCTGGCCATCGGCGAGCTCGTTCTCATGGGGCTCGCGATGGGCTCTGCGGTGGCGCTGTCTCGCACTCCGCCGCCGTCGGCCGGGCTGCTCTCCCCGGACCCGACGACGGTGTATGAGCTGTCCGGCTACCCGGACCCCGGCCCGCCCCCGGCCAATGCCTGGCTGAACGTCTGGCACACCGACTGGCTGTGGGTCGCCGTGGCCCTGCTCGCCGTGGGCCTGTATGTCCGTTGGGTGCTGCGGTTGCGCCGCCGCGGTGACCGCTGGCCGATGTGGCAGACCCTGCTCTGGGTGCTCGGCTGGGCGCTCTTCGTCTATGCCATGTGCGGTGCCCCGGGCGTCTATGGCCGGATCATGTTCTCGTGGCACATGGTCATGCATATGACCATCGCCATGATCGTCCCCCTGCTCCTGGTGCCAGCGGCCCCCATCACCCTGGCGTTGCGGGCGCTGCCCGCGCGGCGGGACAAGACTCTCGGCCCGCGCGAGCTCATCCTTGCCGTGCTCCACTCCCGCTATCTTCAGGTGGTCGCCAACCCCGTTGTCGCGGCTGTCATCTTCTTCTTCAGCCTGGCCACCTTCTATTTCACGCCGCTCTTCTTCTATGCGCTGGCCACCCACACCGGGCATGTCCTGATGACGGTGCACTTCCTGCTCTCCGGCTATCTCTTCACCTGGGTACTCATCGGCACCGACCCCGGCCCGCGCCGCTGGCCACCGCTCGTCCTGCTCGTCGTCCTCTTTGCCACCATTTCCTTCCACGCCTTCCTGGGGGTGGTCATCACCGACAGCGCGACCCTCCTGGCGCCGGACTTCTATACCGAGCTCGGGCTGGGGTGGCTGCCCGATCCGCTGGCTGATCAACGGTTGGGCGGTGCCTTCGCGTGGGGGTCGGGTGAGTTCCCGACCGTCATTTTGGCGATCATCGTGGCCATTCAGTGGATGCGGCAGGATCGCCGAGAGAGCGCGCGGCTGGACCGCCAAGCCGAGCGCGACAACGACGCCGAGCTCACGGCATACAACGAAACCCTCGCCAAGCTCGCCGCCCGCGAGCGCGGCCGTTGACCGGCAGGAGCCGCAGATGAAGGTCGCCGTCGTGCAACTCGCGTATGCCGATGACGAGCCGCTCGCGGCCCGCCGGGAGCGGGTGCTGGAGCTGGTGCGTATGCAGTCCGGTCACGACCTCGTGATCCTCCCGGAGCTGTGGGGTCCGACCGGGTTCGACTACTCCCGGTGGGAGGCCAGTGCCGAGGACCTCGATGGCCCGAGCGTGCAGGCGTTTGCGGCGGTGGCCGGTGAGATCGGGGCCATCGTGCACCTGGGGTCGATCATCGAGCGGCTACCTGAGGCGGGTGTCGATGGTCGGCGGCTTGCCAATACCTGTCTCTTATACACATCTGACGCTGCCGACGAATAGAGAGGGGTAGATCTCGGTGGTCGCCGTATCCTTAAAA
>CALLZC010000113.1 GCA_937858995.1 uncultured Nostocoides sp. | reverse complement strand
TTTTCAAGCAGAAGACGGCATACGAGATAGGAGTCCGTCTCGTGGGCTCGGAGATGTGTATAAGAGGCAGCGACCGTGCCGTCCTGGTTGTAGCCGATGGTCTCCACGTAGACCACCCCGCGGTCGTCCTTGCTGCTCGACTCCCACTTGTCCAGCACCGTGGTCTCGCCATAGAGCGTGTCGCCATGGAAGGTGGGGGCGACGTGCCGGAGGGATTCGATCTCCAGGTTGGCGATGGCCTTGCCGCTGACGTCCGGGACCGACATGCCGAGCAGGATCGAGTAGACATAGTTGCCCACGACGACATTGCGCCCGAACTGCGTGGTCGCCGTGGCGTAGTTGGCGTCCAGATGCAGCGGATGGTGGTTCATCGTGAGCAGGCAGAACAGGTGGTCGTCGTACTCGGTGACTGTCTTGCCCGGCCAGTGCTTGTAGGTGGCCCCGACCTCGAACTCTTCGTAGCTGCGCCCGAACTGCATGCGAAAACTCCTTTTCCTGGGTATGCCGTCATCCTCGCCGGGTGCCAGCGCTCGCGGGGTGGTATGGCGCCGTGGGGTCGCTCACAGGTCACCTTTCCGGCAGCGCGCGCGTCAGGGGGAGCGTGATGGTGCTGCGCGCGGTGTCGATGGTCACCCGCTTGCCGGCCGGTGGGCGGATGGTGAAGTCCGCATCACTTTGGATGATGCTGACGGCGAGCCGATGGCCGGCCGCGACGATGTGGTCGGTGGCCTCGAGCGCCACGCCGACGTCCATCATCCGGCCGGGTGTGACGGGGTCAGTGCGCCACAGGGAGCGGCGATTCTGCGGGTCGGCCCAGCCCATGGTCACCAGGTCGGCCTGGCCCGAGGGGCTGAGATCGAAGATGCCGACGCTGAGGTTCGCATTGGCCTGGCCCAGGGCGAGCCGGAGCCGGGCCGTGGCGAACCCGGAGATCCGGGTCGGCTGGGCCATCGCCGCGGTGGCATAGGCCAGCCCGTGGGTACGGTCGGGATCGGCGGTGAACCGCGCCAAGCTCAGCGACGGGTCGTCGGTGAAGGTCAGCATGCGACCCGGCGCGCCGTCCCGAAGGTGCAACCGGGACAAGGAGATCGATCGAGGCGCAGCGCCCGCGACCGGCCAGTCCGCATACCGAACGTAACGACCATCGGGCGAGGCGATGATGGCGCGCGGCTCGTGGTCGACGCCATTGGCGGCGCCGATGACATAGCGGGTGAACCACCGGTTCTGCTCGTACAGCGGCGGGTTGCCGCCGTGGCCGTAGGGGTGCCAGAAGATCTTGGCCGGGGTGCCCTGGGCGCGCAGGGCGCGATACCAGAGCCCGGCTTGGCTCGGCTTGACGTTCCAGTCCGAGAGGCCGTGCGCGACATACACCGCAGCCCGGACGTCGGCGACCTTCGTCAGGTAGGTGCGCTCGGCCCAGAAGGGCGACAGATCGCCGGTGACGCGATCCTGACGGCGGGTCAGGTCCGCGACGACGGGCTGGCAGATGGCGCTCCTGCTGCGCGTCAGCACCGCCCTGGCAAGGATGTCGGCGTCCTCGCCCTGATAGCCCTCGGGCGCGACCACGGCGCCGCCCGCGCGGTAGTAGCGATACCAGTCGGAGATTGCCGAGACCGCAATGATCGCTTTCAGGCCGGGCACCCCGGTCGTGGCGACGGCATTCGGCAGCGTCCCGTTGTATGAGGTGCCGATCATGCCCACCCTGCCGGTCGCGAAGTCGGCACGCACCGGCTGACCGCCCGCGTTCACGGCGCGCCCGTGCCCGCCGAGCCAGGTGACCACGGCGGTGGGGCCGGCCGTTTCGAGGGGGCCGCCGGCTGTGGGACACCCGGTGGACTTGCCCGTGCCCAGGGCCGAGACCTCCACCCAGGCGAACCCCCGGGCCACCCAGAGTGCCGCCCCCCACGGATCGCCGAGCCGGCGCTCGGCTGCGGGATTGGGCCACGCCTCGGTGCTCGCGGGGGAGCGGCGGGCGGACGGGTCGTAGAGATCGTGGTCGACCGGGTGATTGGGAATGGGGTTGATGCCGGCGAAGTAGGGGCTGGCCACCATGATCGTGGGGAGCCGGTCGGTGGCGGCGCGGGCGCGTGCGTAGCGCACGTGCACCCGATCGCGCACGCCGTCGCGATCCGAATCCACGGGGACCTCGACCCACGCCTCCTGGAGCACCCAGTCTCGGAGATTGGGGGAGAAGACCGGTTGCGCGGCGCCATGGGCAACCACCGGGCCGGTCGGGTCAGTCGCCGCCGAGGCTCCAGTTGCACTGGCTGTCGCGGCCAGGATCAGGGCACCAGCACCGGCGGTGATCACGGATCGGATCACTGGGCGGATCACGGATCGGATCACTGGGCGGATCACGGATCGGATCACGGATCGGCGGTCTGCGCGCGTTCCGTGACCGGCAGGCATCGGCTCAGTCGATGATCTCGGCGAGAACCTGGCCGTTGCTGACCGTGGCGCCGACCTCGGCGCTTAGGCCCGTAACGGTCCCGGCCTTGTGTGCGGTGATCGGCTGCTCCATCTTCATCGCTTCGAGCACGAGCACGAGGTCACCGGTCTCGACGTGCGCGCCCTCGGCGACGGCGATCTTGACGATGGTGCCCTGCATGGGCGCAGTGAGCGAGGTGCCGGACGCGGCCGTCGCCGACTTGGCGCCCCCCGCGCGGCGTGGGGCCAGCTTCTTGGTCGCTGGGCCGGCGCCGCCGCCGAAGCTCAGGCCTCCCGGTAGCGACACCGTCAATCTCTTGCCGCCGACCTCGACGACGATGTCTTGGCGCTCCGGTGCCTCGGGCGCTTCGCCGCTCGGACCGGCATACGGCTCGATGCCGCCCGCGAACTCGGTCTCGATCCACCGGGTGTGGATCGCGAACTTCTGCTCGGGGTCGGCCGGCGCGAAGTCCGGATCGCGAACGACCTTGCGGTGGAAGGGCGTGACGGTAGCCATCCCCTCGATGACCAGTTCGTCCAGGACGCGGCGCGAGCGCTCCAGTGCCTGCGCCCGGGTGGCGCCGGTGACGATGAGCTTGGCGATCATCGAGTCGAAGGCGCCGGCGATGGTGTCGCCCTCGACGATGCCGGCGTCCCAACGCACGCCCGGACCCTGCGGCACGACCATCGTGGTGACGGTGCCAGGGGCGGGCAGGAATCCGCGTCCGGCGTCCTCGCCATTGATCCGGAACTCGAAGGAGTGGGCGTGCGGCTGGGGATCGGTGAACGACAGCACCTCGCCATCGGCGATCCGGAACTGCTCCCGCACCAAGTCGATGCCGGTGACCTCTTCGGTGACCGGGTGCTCGACCTGCAGGCGCGTGTTGACCTCGAGGAAGGAGATGTCACCCTGCGGGCCGATCAGGAACTCACAGGTGCCCGCACCGACATACCCGGCGGCCTTGAGGATCTCCTTGGATGCCCGCAACAACTCGGTGTGCTGCTCCTCGGTCAGGAAGGGTGCGGGCGCCTCTTCCACGAGCTTCTGGTTGCGCCGCTGGAGCGAACAGTCGCGGGTGGAGACCACCACGACATTGCCGTGCTGGTCTGCCAGGCACTGGGTTTCGACGTGCCGCGGGTGATCCAGGAAACGTTCGACGAAGCACTCGCCGCGGCCGAACGCCGTGACGGCCTCGCGGACCGCACTGTCATACAGCTCGGGGATCTCTTCGATCGCCCGGGCCACCTTCAGTCCGCGGCCGCCCCCGCCATATGCCGCCTTGATCGCCACCGGCAGGCCGTGCTCCTGTGCGAAGGCGATGACCTCGTCCGGTCCGGAGACCGGATCCGTGGTCCCGGGAACCAGCGGGGCATTCGCGCGCAGGGCGATATGGCGGGCCTTGACCTTGTCGCCGAGCGAGTCGATGGCCTCCGGACCCGGGCCGATCCAGACCAGGCCCGCGTCGATGACCTTCTGGGCGAAGGGCCCGTTTTCGGCGAGGAAGCCGTAGCCGGGGTGGATCGCGTCGGCGCCGGACTGCTGGGCAATGTCGATCAGCTTGTCCTGCAAGAGATAGGAGTCTGCGGGGGTCGAACCGCCGAGGGCATAGGCCTCGTCGGCGACCTTCACGTGCAGGGCGTCGCGATCCGGCTCGGCATAGACGGCTACCGAGCCGAGCCCGTGGTCCTTGCAGGCACGGGCGATGCGGACGGCGATCTCGCCGCGGTTGGCGATGAGGACCTTCGTGATCGGCATACGCGCGAGCCTAGCGCCCGGTCTGGGCGCTCCCCACCCGAGCCGGCCACGCGCGGGGTGAGGTGGGTCATAGGCTCTTTCGTATGGCGATTCCTCGTATCGACCTCAGCACGCCCACCGGTCCCGTCCCCATCCCCCAGCTGGGTTTCGGGATGTGGCAAGTCCCGCAGGAGAGCGCGGCGGACACCGTGCGCCTGGCCGTGGACGCGGGCTACCGGCACATCGACACCGCCCGGATCTATGACAATGAGGCTGGAACCGGGGCCGGGATAGCCACGAGCGGCATCCCCCGAGCGGAGCTCTTCGTCACGACGAAGGTCTGGAATGACGATCAGGGCCGGGACCGGACGCTGGCGGCCTTCGAGGCCTCGCTCGCGCGGCTGGGTCTTGACTATCTCGATCTGTATTTGATCCATTGGGCGGCCCCCGGGCGGGGGCTGTATGCCGAGACCTGGGAGACCCTCTTGGACCTGCGGGCGAGCGGCCGGTTGCGCGTCGCCGGTGTCTCCAACTTCCACGTGGCGCACCTGGAGGACGCCCACGCACGCACCGGTGAGTACCCGCCGATCAACCAGATCGAACTGCATCCCTACCTGCAGCAGGCGCCCTTGCGTGCGTTCCACGCGGAGCACGGCATCGTCACGCAGGCCTGGAGCCCCCTGGCGGCTGGCCGGCAGGTGTTGGCGGACCCGGTGATCGCCGGCATCGCCAGCAGACACGCGTGCACACCAGCCCAGGTGATCCTGGCCTGGCACCTGGCGATCGGAAATGTGGTGATCCCCAAGTCCGTGACACCAGCCCGGATCGTGGAGAACTTTGCCGCCGCACACGTCACGCTGGACGAGCAGGACCTGGCCGCCATCGCCGGCCTCGATCGGGGGATGCGCACCGGCCCCGACCCGGATGTCTTCGGGAGCGACTCATGAGCGCGCCGCCGCCGCCCCCGCCGCCGCGCCGTGGGAGCGATCGGCGCCGCTACCCGCCCGTGGTGGGCGCGGTGATCGCCGCCTCGAGCCTGGTGGCCTTCGGCGTGGTCGCCTGGCTGGTCTACCTGGCTGTTCGGTGATCCACCTGGCTGTTCGGTGATCCACCTGGCTGTTCGGTGAGCCCGGGCAGCCGGGCAGCCGGGCTCCCGGGCGGCGCCGACCCGATGGCCGCCGCCGGCTCAGGCCCCGCTGACCACCTCGCCGCCGGCGGCCTGCCAGGCGCCAATGCCGCCGCCCAGGTGATATGCGGACGTGAAGCCCGCCGCGGCCATGGCGCTGTCTCTTATACACATCTCCGATCCCACGAGACGGACTCCTATCTCGTATGCC
>CALLZC010000112.1 GCA_937858995.1 uncultured Nostocoides sp. | reverse complement strand
GCAGCCGCTCTCCCACAAACCACCCCCATAGGCCGGGCCACCTAACCTGTCTGATCAACCGCTGGCCTGGTTGGACGCGACGGGTGTACCGGGTCACCGCTTCCCTATTTTTACAGAGGCCCCAAATGCGCCCCTTGGACGATGACGGTGGTGCGCAGAATGCTATAGTGAACGCATTCCTTGAAAGCATGGTCGGGAGATAGGTTCGTGGCACACACCTCGGTGTGGCCGCTGAAAACAGGCGGGCCGCTCCCCCTGATATAGTCGCACAGCCATTGGCCAATCCTTTTTCGTCGGGACGGCAGGATCATGAGTCTTTGGGTCGATGTCGATATCCTTGAACAGATCAAGGCGCTGGTCCATGCTGACCTCCAGCATTCACTCGGAAACGGCGCCGCCATTACCTGGATGCTCAACACGGTCGTCGCCAACCTGAGCGTCTTGTCAGAGAGACCCGACGAGCCGGGTCCTGAGCTGGTCGAGATCGACCGAACAGGCGCGCATCACGTCGGAGCTGGAACGCATCGAGCAGCGACTGGCAGAGACCGCCGGAACCATCGACGTGCAAAAGCGCACCCTCACGAGTGCGCTCGACCTTCTTGAACACTGCGACCAGCTCTACGAGCAGGCCAGCGACGCTGACCGCAAGATCCTCAACCAAGCCTTCTTCGACCGCATCTGGGTCTACAACGACCACATCGACGGATCCCTCGACGACTTCCTCCGCCTCCTGACCCACCCCGACCTGCTGACCCTGCTCGACAACCCAGCTGTGCCAACCACCGGCAGCCCGAGCCAGAGCACGGCATCGACATCTGCCAAGCACCGGACCGAGCGGACGAGCCCGAGCGCCGTCTTCCACGCCAGCCACGACGCCGGAGAGCAGACCAGGAGAGCCAAACAACGAACAAACCTCCGTTCCTAGGGAACGGAGGTTTGAAAGAGACCAATGTGGTGCCCCCGGCAGGATTCGAACCTGCGCTCCCGCCTCCGGAGGGCGGTGCTCTATCCCCTGAGCTACGAGGGCGGGCAACGAGGGTCGAGGTTATCAGGCCACAAGCGCTGGCCGTGAATCCCTCCCCACCGCCACAGCGCCCACCCCGAAGCACTCACCGCTGGGAGGCGTCCAGCACCTCGCCGACAAGCTCCTCCAGAACATCCTCCAGGAAGACCACCGCCAGGGTCTCGCCCTCGGGGTTGACGACTCGGGCCAGGTGCGAGCCCGTGCTCTGCATGGTGGCCAGCACTTCCTCCACCTCGTCCTGCGGTTCCACGGTCGCGAGGCGTCGCAGCCGGGACTCGGGGACCGGCTCGCGGTAGTCCCCCTCGGCGGCATACAAGACATCCTTCAAATGCAGGTACCCGGTGATGGTGCCGGCGGCATCCACCGTCGGGAAGCGCGAGAAGCCCGTCTTGGCGACCAGTCGCTCGATCTGCTCTGGCGTGGCGTCCTGCGCCACCGTGACCAGGCCAACCACGGGCACCCCGACGTCCTCGGCGCTCTTGTCCGAGAACTCCAGGGCAGCTCCCAATCGGTCGAACTGGTCCTCCTCAACCAAACCCTCGCGGTGCGACTCCGCAACGATGTGGTGCACCTCTTCGGCGGTGTAGGCCGAGGTGACCTCGTCCTTGGGCTCGATCCCCAGCGCCCGCACGATCGCCTTGGCAATCGACTCCATGACGTGGATGAAGGGTCGCAGCATCCGGGTGAGCCAATACAGCGGCGGCACCAGAACCAGGGCTGCCCGCTCGGGGGAGGAGATCGACAGGTTCTTCGGGATCATCTCGCCGACCACGACGTGCAGATAGACGACGATGAGCAGGGCCAGCGCCAGCGCGATCCCGCTGACGATCGCATCCGGCACCCCGAGCGCGGCGAGTGGCGCCTCGAGGGCGTGGTGCAGGGCCGCCTCCGAGATGGCGCCGAGCAGCACCGAGCACAAGGTGATGCCCAACTGCGCGCACGCCAACAGGCTGCCCATCTGTTCCGACGCATCCAGGCACACCTTCGCTCGCCGGCTGCCGGCCTCGGCGAGCGGCTCGAGCTGGCTGCGCCGGGCCGCCATAGCCGCGAACTCCGAGCCGACGAAGAAGGCATTGAGCAGGAGCAAGAAGATCGTGAGCCAAAACGCCGTGCTCATCCCCGTGCCTCCTCGGCCACCGGGTCCTGCGCCGGCGACTCAGCGCCGCCCGGGGGCGCCAACGGCGTCATCCGCAACCGGTCCACGCGCCGGCCGTCCATGTCCATGACGCTCACGCGCCACTGCGGCAGCTCCACGGTGTCCCCGACATGCGGCACGCGCCCCAGCGCGGCCATCACGAAACCCCCCACCGTTTCGTATGCCGGCCCGTCCAGCAGGGCGGCCCCCACCCGATCGCGGACCTCATCGGGGCGCCACAGCCCCGGCACGATCCACGAACCGTCCACCGTGCGGCGACCCGTGGTCTCGGTCCGGTCGTGTTCGTCGCCGACATCGCCGACGATCTCCTCCACGACATCCTCGAGCGTCACGACGCCGGAGGTCCCGCCATACTCATCGACGACGATGGCGAACTGCAGCCCGCTCGCGCGCAGCCGATCCAACAGCGGGTCCAGCCGCAAGGTCTCCGGGACGAAGACCGGATCCACCATGAGCGCCGACACCGGCACCGCGTTTCGGCGCTCGCGCGGCACGGAGATCGCCGATTTCACATGGACGACACCATCGATGTCGTCCCAATCGTCGCCCGTCACGGGGAAGCGCGAGAGTCCCGTCGCGCGCGCCAGCTCCACCACGTCGGCCGCACTCGCGGTCCGCTCGATGCTGCTCGCCCGGCCACGCGAGGTCATCACATCGGCAGCCGACTGCTCACCGAAGCGCAGCGAGGCCGTCACCAGGCGGCCCGTGCCCTCATCCAGGGTGCCCGCCGCCACCGACCGCCCGACCAGCGACGCCAGCTCCTGCGGGGTGCGCGCCGCGGACAACTCCTCCTGCGGCTCGACGTTGATGGCGCGCAGGAAGGCATTGGCGGAGCCATTGAGCACCGCAATCAGCGGCTTGGCCACCAGGGCGAAGAACCGAGTCGGCCCCGCCACCCGCTTAGCGACCCGCAGCGGGGCGCTCAGCCCCAGGAACTGCGGCACGAGTTCGCCGAAGATCATCGAGAACAAGGTGGCGAGCACCAAGGCCGCAATGCTGCTGACCGTCCCCGCCGCGTTGGCCGGAACCCCCACCGCATCCACGACGGGCCGCAGCAGCACCGCGATCGACGGTTCCGCGATGAACCCAAGAATCAGGGTGGTTAACGTGATGCCCACCTGGGCGGCCGACAACTGCGTTGAGAGGCGGCGCAGCGAGGTCAGCACGGTCTCGGCGGCATGATCGCCCTGGTCGACCGCCTTCTGCACGGTCGGGCGGTCCAAAACGACGAGCGAGAACTCGGTCGCCACGAAGAGGGCCGTTCCGGCGGTCAGCACGACCGCGGCGAGCAGCAGGAGCCAAGGCACCATAGTGCGGGTCATGGTAGTCGCAGCATCGTGATTGACTGGGTATCGATCACTGACCGACACGACCGGTGCCGACCCGGGGGGATGGATGAGCGCGACCGCTGAACCGACGACGATCGAGATCGAGGGGCTGACCAAGCGCTTCGGCGGTTTCGTCGCGGTCGATGACCTGAGTTTCCGAGTCGATCCCGGCCGGATCACCGGCTTCCTCGGCCCGAACGGCGCCGGGAAGACGACGACCTTGCGCATGCTCTTGGGCCTCGTCGTGCCCAGCGCGGGCAGCGCCACGATCAGCGGGAGGGCCTACGCGAACTACGAGCAGCCGATCCGGGTCGTGGGCTCCGCGCTCGAGGCGAGCAACTTCCACCCCGGCCGCTCCGGGCGCGATCACTTGCGGGTCCTGGCCGCGACGGCCGGCATACCCGAGCGCCGCGTCGACGAAATGTTGGAACTCGTCGGCATCCCCGCGGCGGCGCGCAAACGCGCCGGTGGGTACTCGATGGGTATGCGGCAGCGGCTGGGCCTGGCCGCCGCCCTCCTCGGCGACCCGCGCGTGCTGGTCCTCGATGAGCCTGCCAACGGGTTGGACCCCGAGGGCATCCGCTGGCTGCGCGGTTTCATGCGCCACCTGGCCAGCGAAGGCAAGACCATCCTGGTTTCGAGTCACATGCTCCAGGAAGTGGAGCAGACGGTCGATGACGTCGTCATCATCTCCAATGGTCGGCTGGTCCGGTCCGGGACGATGGCCAGCCTGCATGGGCCCGCCACGGCACTGGTCCGAACGGCCGATCCGGCACGCCTCGCCGGGGCCTTGCGGGTTGCGGATGTCACCTCTCGGCCGGGCGACGGCGATGGGGCCCTGGTCGTCGAAACCGACGACCTGCGGCTGATCGGCGATGTCGCCCTCCAAGCCGGCCTGCCGATCTGGACGCTACAACCCCAGGTCAGCGACCTGGAAGAGTTGTTCTTCACCCTGACCGAGGGGCAGAACCGCAACCTGGGCGCCGGCACCTCGGCGCCCATCGAGGGCGATGCCATCGCCGGGTCCGACGGAGGGAACGAAAAGTGATCGGCGCCATCCGCTCCGAGATCCGCAAGGTCTTCAGCACACGTATGTGGTGGGGCATGGCCCTGGGCATGGCCTTCCTGGCTGCCCTGATTGCCATGGGTTTCGCCGCGCTCCTCGGCAACACCGAAATGACCGGCGGCGACAACAACGGCCAGGGCAATCCGTTCGCGCGCATGAGCGTGGGCACTGCCCAACTGATCTACAACGCCGGGATCGTGCAGCAGATGACGATCCTGTTCCCGCTGGCCCTGGGCGTGCTGCTGATCACCGGCGAGTACCGCCACAAGACCATTTCGGCGACCTTCCTGGCTACCCCCAATCGGTGGGTGGTCATGATCTCCAAGATGGCGGCCGTCGCCCTCACCGGCGCGGTGTATGCCGTGCTCCACGCCGCGGCGAGCCTGGCTGGGGCCGTCCCCATCATCACCCTGGTCAAGAACCAGTCGCCGCTGCTGGATGAACCGGCCGTATGGAAGTCCCTCGGCATCGGGATCATCGCCTTCATCATCTGGATGCTGCTCGGTTTCAGCATCGGGATGCTCATCCGCAACCAGATTGCCGCCGTGCTGATCGCTGTCGGCGCGACCTTCGTCATTCAGATTGCCCTGAACATCATCTTCACCATCCAAGAGTGGTATGCGGCCATGAAGTGGATTCCGGGGAATTTGACGACCAACATGTTGGTGACCGTCGACCCGACGGCCGGCCAGGAGGTCGATCCGGCGACTCGGGCGCAGTTCTTCGAGCATTGGTGGCAGGCCGCCCTGGTGCTGACGGCGTATGCCGCCGTGCTGGCCGTCGTGGGCGCCTGGCTCACCTCCCGGCGCGACGTCGCCTAGCGGGTCTGGGCGCCAGGACGCCCGACCGCCGCGATCGGCGGCCGATCGGCGGCCGAAATGCGCGCCCGACGGGTCTATGTGAGCCGGTCGGGGCGGCGCGTAGCGGGGTAGGCTAGGCGGGTTCCGATGTACGTCACCGATGACGATGAAAGAGGCGTTCGGCCGTGGCTGACTCCCAGACTCCCGCGAATCCGATCGAGGCCTTTGGCCCGAATGAGTGGATCGTGGACGAGTTGTACGAGAGCTACCTGGTGGACCGGAATTCGGTCGACCGGGCCTGGTGGGATTTCTTCGCGACCTACCGACCCGACGCCGGACATGGCAACGGAAGCGCCACCGCGCCGGCGGCTGTCTCTTATACACATCTCCGAGCCCACGAGACGGACTCCTATCTCGTATGCCGTCTTCTGCTTGAA
>CALLZC010000111.1 GCA_937858995.1 uncultured Nostocoides sp. | reverse complement strand
GCCCACACCGCGAGCACCACGCAGGGCTCCCACAGGCACTCGACGCGCTCGACGTTCAGGGCCCGGCCGGCGGCGACGATGCGGCGCACGTACGGCGTCATGAAGTCGCGGGCGGCGCCGACGCGGGTGGTCGCGTGCGCCGCGACCCAGCCGACGATCTCGGTGGCCGCCTTGTCCTGGGCTCGATCCAGAGCGGCCGAGACCTCAGGATGCAGAGCGGCCGCCAGCGACCAGGTCTTGGGTCCATTGACGACCACCTCGACGAAGCGCAACGCGTTGTCGTCGGTTCGGATGTGGCCCTTGGGCGTCATCGTCTCTACGTCGATGCCGGCGACCCACTGCTCGTACACCTCCCCGGTCATGCCGCCCATGCTTCGCGCGCCGTCGGGGGTAGCGATCAGCCGCATCGCGACGCCGCTGCCTTCCGCGAGGTAGTAGTCGTCCGCCCGCGACCGGTCGCGCTCGACGTAGGCCCGCGCAGCTCTCGGCGCTCCGCGGCAGAACTTCACCCCTCCGTGCACCCGGACCACCACCTTCACGATGTCCGTCGACAACCAACGGACCCCTAGAAATGCCGCGTGGGCCGCCCGATTGCGGGCGGCCCATCTACGTCCTTCGTAGCATGCGTGCCGCTGTGAATGAAGGTGGTGGAGAGGGAATCTGAGGGATGCCGGTGAGGGATTCCTGGGGCCGTGAAGAGCCAACGGTTGTCGACGAGATGAAGGTCGGAGGGGTCGCGAAGCGGGAGAAGACCAGAAGTCGGCGGAAGAGGATTCGAGGGGCGGCAGCGACGACCTCGACGGGCGCCGATGAGTTGGCGGTCGATGAGCACCCGGGCACGCGCCTCTGCGGCCGGGCGGTTGGCGCCGTCCCCGATGTTCATGATGCTCGTAGAGTTATGCGCTATGGACTGGTGTGATGGCGCTTCCGGAGACTGACCTGCACCGCATCCGCCTGTGGGCGCGCGAGCGGGTGCCCGAGCACCTGTGGGATCAGCTGAAGGTCGAGGCCGACGTCTCCGACCGACACGTCGACATCGTCGAGGTGCGGCCGCCGTGGGACGGTGTCGGCGAGCACACCCGGTTTCCGATCGCGCGGCTGCGCTACACGCAGTCGACCGGCCGGTGGGCGATCTACTGGCGTGATCGCAACCTGAAGTTCCACGAGTACAAGCACAAGCACCCGACCAAGAACGTCCAGGCGCTCCTCGACCACATCGAGACCAGTGGCGACCCCATTTTCTGGGGTTAGGAGCACCTGATTGACTATCGATATGGTGGAGGATAATCTCAGTTATATGAGAACTGAGCCGCCGCTTCTGGCTCCGATCTTCCGGTCGGACGGTCAGGCGCGTCTCCTTTCCACCGTGTTGCTCACCGGCGACGAGCTGAGTCTCACCGATCTGGCCGAGCGGGCCGGCCTGGCCTACCCGACCGCGCACCGCGAGGTCGCTCGCCTGGTCGATGCCGGCATCCTGAGCGAGCGGCACGTGGGGCGCACAAGGCTGATCCGCGCCAATGACGAGAGCCCGCTGGTGGACCCCTTGCGCGAAATCCTCACGGTCGTTACCGGCCCGGTGGTCATGCTGGCCGAGGAGCTTGCCCGCATCGACGGGATCGAGGCCGCGTTCCTCTACGGCTCCTTCGCCGCTCGGCTGCTCGGTGATGCTGGTCCGGCCCCGCACGACATCGACCTCATGGTGCTCGGTGCGCCCGATGTGGACGCGGTCTACGAGGCGTGCACGCGAGTCGAGTCGGCCGTGCGCCGTCCCGTGAACCCGACGATCCTCACCCCGGAGGAGTTCGCGGCGTCCTCCGGCTTTCTGGACAACGTGCGCAGCGGCTCGGCGGTCGCCGTCATCGGAGAGCTGCCGTGGCACTGACCCCGCTCACCCGCGTCCAACAGGCGACCGTCGTTGCGTTGGTCGAGACGCACCGTCTCGAAATCGTGCCCGCAGACCTCGCGCGGGCGACCTCGTTCCTGCGGCAGGCCCAAGAGCGCTTGGATCAGCTGCCGCTGCTCACGAGCGTCACCGTCAGGTACGGCGTCGCCTACGACGCCTGTCACGACACCGGCGAGGCACTGCTTGCGGCGTACGGCTTCCGGACGACCAACGGGCCAGGCCAGCACGAGGCGCTCGGCCGCTACCTGCGCGCGGTGTTCGACAAGCCTCCGGCAGAGAAGGCAGCGCGCGAGTTCGACCGCCTGCGACGTGCCCGCAACCAGGACCGCTACGAGGCGAAGCCGGTGGGGGCAGCGGCGACCGAGAAGGCCGAACAGGTCGCGCGGACGCTGTTCGACGCCGCCCTCACCAGAGGCCTCTCGACCTGACCAGCGGTCCGCAAACAGTCCGCAAGAAGTCCCGCGCAGACCGTTCGCCGCCAACGACGCCCGACGGCTGAATCAGGGCATAACCGCAGGTCAGACCGCTTTTTCGGGCTGTCATCGACGAAGACCGACGACGGTCGAGAACACCGGTTTTCGTTCCGCTTCAACGTCTGATTCTGGTCTGTCATCTGAGTTGGCACACAATGGGCGCAGGGTCGAGCATGAGGAGCCGCGCCGCTGGTAGATAAAGCAGTCTACACTTGTGTAGACTGACGACATGGCCGATACAACAACGATCCGGGTGACCCGCGAGACGCACGCGCGCGTGACGAAGCTCGCGGCCCAACGTCACGAGACGATCGACCAAACCGTTGCACGCGCCCTTCGTGTTCTCCGTCAGGACGTGATGGGACGCGATTTGGCGATCCCGTTGACGGATGACGAGACGGCGTGGCTCGATGCTGACGCCGGGTGACGTCGTCCACCTCGACGTGGGCACGCCTGCCGGCAGTGAGGCTGGACTGAAGCGTCCAGCGGTCGTGGTCACTGCCGCCCGCGTACTTCGGGGTGGCCCGAACGTTGTCCAGGTGGTTCCCCTGACGCGGGCGATCCGTGACAGTGGCGCTGAGATCGTTCTCGACCCCGACCAAGCAAACGGGCTGGGGGAGGTGTCTTCCGCCCAATGCCAGCACGTGCGTTCGGTGGCGGTCACCCGCATCAGTGCCAAGACGGGCAACGTCGGCCCGGTGGTTCTCGGTGAGCTTCGCGAGACGCTCGCACTCTTGCTCGACCTGTGACGATCGATCGCTTGGAGAAAAGCGAGACTGTCGCGGAGGTTTCGCTAGCGCGAGTCGGATCCGGCTGGCGTTTCGATGGCGGCGGGCGTTGCGTCTCTCGCGACGAATCGTGACCGGTCGAGGCAAATCACTGCTCTCGATGGGCTGAGGCTCTCGCAGGTGCTTCGATAGCCCGTATGACGCAGCACGACTTCGAGCCCCGAGTCACCTCGGCTTCCCGGGAGGTGGCGGCGCCGGCGGCGGTGATCTTTGAGCTCATCGCCGACCCAAGTCAGCAGCCCCGGTGGGATGGCAACGCGAATCTGGTTGTCGCGGCACCCGGTCAGCGCGTGCACGCGGTTGGCGACGTCTTCGTCATGACGATCCACTTGGGGCAAGACCGCGAAAACCACATCGTGGAGTTCGAGGAGGGACGGCTGATCGCCTGGCGGCCATCCGAGCTCGGGTCGCCGCCGCCCGGTCATCTCTGGCGCTGGGAGCTGCAACCCATCGACGAGACGACCACCCGCGTCACCCACACCTATGACTGGAGCGAGCTGAGCGATCCCAACCGGTTGGCCCGGGCCCGTGCCACCACCGCGCAACGGCTCCTGGCCTCGATCGACGGCCTGGCCCGGCTTGCCGAAGGCCCATAGCGGGCGCGCCCACTCTCGGGGACGCGCCAGATATCCCAGCCGCGATCCTCTCCGGAGTGCTTGACTGCTGGGATGGCTCTTGGTTGGCAGTGCGTGTGCATCGATTCGCACGATCCGGATGCCGACGCCCGGTTCTGGGCGGCGGCTCTGGGTTGGCGGCGCACCTTCGAGGACGCGGACGAGGTGGTGATCGAGCCGGCCGCGGGCTCGCCGCAGGACGGCGTCAGCCCGGACATCCTGTTCCTTCGGGTGCCGGAAGGCAAGACCGTCAAGAACCGGCTCCACCTCGACCTGCGCCCGGATGACCAGGCGGTGGAGGTCGCCCGGCTCGAGGCGTTAGGTGCCCGCAGGCTCGACATCGGGCAGGGCCCGGACGCAACCTGGGTCGTCATGTCCGATCCGGCTGGCAACGAGTTCTGCGTGCTGCGCCCGCTGACGGAGCAGGAGAAGCTGTCCGCCTCGTGAGCCGGCCGTGATCAGGGTTAGCCGTTCACGACCGCACGGGCGCGGGACTCCACGGTGATGGTGATGCTGCCGCCCACGAATTCGACGGCCCGGCTCATGATCGGCAGGTCGGCCGTGCCGGTGACCACGACCACGGCGGTCTCGCCGTCCGGGGTGCCCGTGCCGGGAGCGATGGACCAGGTCCGCATCCGGTCGGGGAGCGGCCGGGACCCGAGTGCTTGGGAGGCGGCCAGCCATACGGAGTCATTGGTCAGGGGCACGGCCGTGCCGACGCCGTCGGTATAGACGCGTTCGGCGATGCTGTCGGCCGCGTCCAGCGCCGCAGCGTCAGCCGCGTCGAGCAGCCGCAGCCGGGCAAGGTGCGCGCTGGTGACCGTGATGATTCCCAGGATGAGGCTGAGTGCGATCACGCACAACCCGACGATCAGGATTGTGATGCCACCCTCTTCTGGGTGCCGCAGGTCTGCTGTTGCCGGGGGCGTATGCGGTCCAGCCCGCCTGGGTGCCCGCCGATGGGTCCGGCTGCTCACGGCCCCTCCCGGAAGCGGTCGACCGTCACCACGTGAGTGCTCGCCACCGGAACCTCCAGCGGCACCACATCGCGAGCGAAGGACGGGATGAAGGGCAGCGGAACCCGCACCGTTGCCGTCACATCGATCCGGCCTTCCGGTGTCAGACACGGGGTGGCGGAGCAGGCGATGGCGATGGTTCCGGATTCCTCGTCGAAGCCCTGATCCTGGAAGGCGATCTGCGCCGCAGCGTGCGCCCGGCTCCCGGCGGATTCCGCGCTCTCGGCCGTGACGAACGCGCGCCCGGCTTCGCGGGCGGCGTGCGCGACGGCATACGAGCCGGCCTGGACGCGAGCGATCATCATGGTGAGATAGATCAGCGGGATGAGTAGCAGGACCGCGAGGAAGACGAACTCGACGATGGCCGAACCCTCCTCCCGATCCAACAGCGGATGCTGGCAACCGCGCGGTTGGCCGGTCACTGGGACTCCTGAAACGCGCGCCCCGTGACCGTGAGCTCTTGATCGAGTCCGAAGGGTCCGATCAGAGGTAGTGGCGCGACCACGCGCACAACGACAACCTGCACCCCGTCGACTGATTCGGTGGAGGTGGTGACGTTTTGGCTGAAGCGCGCCGAGATGGCCGAGTTGATCAGCTGCGTGGTGCGCGCGGCCGCATCCGAAGGATCGGCGTCCGCGCGTGCGCCGAGACGCGCTCCCTCCGATGCGCACGAGATGAGGGTGTTGCGGATATGCAGGGCCAAGCCCAGCTGGAAGACCGCTGCGAAGACGAACATCAGCAACCCCGCGACGAGGGCGAAGTCCGCCACTGCCGCACCATCCTCACGCTCGCCAGCGCGCCCCCGCGAGTAGCCGGGGGTCATGGGCGCCGGTCAGCCGCCGCCCGGGCTCACGCCGTCGATGGCGTCTTGGAACATCGCGGGGAGCCGGTCTTGCGCGATGCCCCAGATCAGCCCCACCACCGCGGCGGTCATGATCGTGATGAGCACCCAGCCAGGCACATCGCCACGCTGGCGCTGAGGGTTGCCGAGCGCTCTGCGGAGCACCTCCGAGGTGCGCACGTGCGCCTCGATCAGCTTGTTGGACATGGTGTTTCCTCTCTGTTGCGATCACGCATGGGTTGTTACATCGAGAAGTTCAGGAAGTCGAAGCCCGGGTAGGCGGCGAACAGGATCGTCACCGGGAGAATCAGGAACACCACGGGGATCATCATGCTGATCTCCTTCTTGCCCCCGGTCTCCATCAACTGCCGTCGGCCTTCCTCGCGCACGTCCTGGGCCTGAGCCCGCAGGACGTCCGCGAGTGGGGTGCCCCGCTCGACCGCGACGACGACGCCGTCCACGAATCGGCTCAGCGAGGTCAAGCCGGTCCGCTCGGCGAGGCCGGTGAGGGCCCGCGGCAGGTTGGCTCCCGCGCGGGCGTCCGCGAGACATCGGCCGAGTTCGGTGGCTAGTTCGCCGCGGGAGCGCCGACTCACCCGTTCGAGAGCGCCGACCGCACCTTCTCCGGCGCCCACGGCGAGCGCCAGTAGCTCGGCGACAGTGGGGAATTCGGCGAGCATGCGCTGCTCCCGGCGGGTCACCGTGCGGGTCAACAGCTGATCCCAGGCGACCACGCCGGTCATAGCACCCAAGGCGGTGAGCCACAGCAGCAGCACCACCCCGCCATCGCCCCGCACGGCGAGCACCACACCGGCGGCGCCTCCGAGAGCCGCTCCCGCGGCGCCGGCCAGCACCTGCTCCGCGCGGAATCTATCGACATCGGGCGCCCGACCGGCCCGCACCAGGCGGGCGCGAACCGACTCCGCTCCGCCCAAGAGCCGCTCGACGATCCGCGCGCTATCCCGAACCAGCGGTCGGCCCAGGACCGCCAGCACCCCCGCAGGGTGGATCACTTCCCGCTGCCGCAGCCGGGTGAAGCCGACGGTGTCGATCAGGTATGGGGCCACCCGCGCCTCGAGCGTCGGCCGACGTCGCGCCAGCACATGCCGGGCCACGAGGAGAAGCCCGGTCGCGAGCAAGAGACCACTCGCTGCGCCCCAGCGGCCGGGGCCGAGGTCGAAGACGGGGTTCATCCGAGCACCCGGCCTTCCTCGGGCAACCGGGCGATACGGATCATCAGCCGGTAGGCAATGAGGGTGCACAAGCCGCCGGCCAGCAGCACCATGGTGCCCGTGGACGAGGCGTACGAGCTCACTGCTTCGGGCCGCATACACATCATTGCCAGCACAATCCACGGGGCGGCAACAGCTAGTCGCGCGGCATTGACCGTCCAGGATTGTCGGGTCTCCAGTTCCGCGCGGGTGTGGGAGTCATCGCGCAGGAAGCCGGAGAGCGTGCGCAGCAGACGCCCCAAGTCGGAGCCGCCCACCTCGCGGGCCATGCGCAGTGCCTCGACGAGCCGGTCGCCGACAGGATCGGCGAGGTTTGCCTTGAGGTTGTCCAGGCTGTCGTTGAAGCGCCCGCTGACCCGGTAGTCCTCGGAGAACCGAGCAAAGGCCGGACGCAGCGGCATCGGGCCACGAATCGCCAACTGCGCCAAGGCATCCGGCAGCGCCAAACCCGCCCGCACGCCGGAGGTGATGTTGTCGACGGCGTCTGGCCAGAGATCTCGCAAGAGCGCGCGGCGGCGGCGGGCGCGTGATCGCACGAGCGCCAGCGGCGCATAGGCCGCCATCACGGCGAAACACAGTGCGATCGAGGGCACAGCGGTGAAGCTGAAGAAGACCACGAAGACGAGCAGGAACATCAGGGCGCACATGGCCAGCAAGGCGCGGGGGCCGACCGCGGCATACCCGGCCTGAACCAGCTCGTCGCCGAGTCGATCCAATCGGCCGCGCCGGGTGGCGCTCGCTGGCGGTTTGGGCTCTCGGGGCCAAAACGACCACCAGATACAAAAGAGCCCTAGCCCGAAGAGCAGCCCGATCAGCAGGCGCGACATCCGCTCACCCCTCGCCCGCGAGCAGTTGCGCAATGTCGAAACCAGCCGCGGCAAAGCGCTCGACATGCGGTGGAAAGCCATCCGCCCGAACCAGCTCGCCGCCCTTGCGGCTGAAGATGTCGGCCATCTCCACGACATCGCCCTCACACCGACCAGGGACGGCGGCGATCTCGCGCACCCGCCGCTTGCCGTCACGATCCAGGGCCGTATGCAGCACCAGATCGATCGAGGAGGCGACCGTCGGTACGACAAAGCGACTGCCGACGTTCTCGCCCGCGAGCAGCGGCAGGGTGCACATCTTGACGATCGCCTCGCGGGCGCTGTTGGCGTGCACAGTTGCCATTCCCGGCAGCCCGGAATTGAGGGCTATGAGCAGGTCGAGCGACTCGGCTTGACGGACCTCGCCGACGATGATCCGCGAGGGCCGCATCCGCAACGCCTCCTTCACCAGACGGCGCAACGGGACCTCGCCCGTGCCTTCCATGCTCGGCTGTCGACACTGCATGGCAGCGACATCACGCTGTGGGATCTTGAGTTCGAACACCTCTTCGACGGTCACGATCCGCTCGCGCGGCGGAACAGCGGCCGCAAGGCAGTTGAGCAGCGTGGTCTTGCCGGCCTGCGTCCCGCCAGCGACCAGGATGTTGAGCCCGGCGACAACCGAGGCATCCAGGAAGCGCGCGGCCTCGGGAGTCAGGGTGCCCAGGGCGATCAGGTCATCGAGCCGATCGGCCTTGGCGATGAACTTGCGAATGTTGACGAACCAGTGCGCACGCGTGATGTCGGGTATGACGACATGCAGCCGAGAACCATCGGGCAGGACGGCGTCGACGAAGGGGGAGGAGAGATCGACGCGGCGGCCAGAGGTGCGCAGCATCAGTTCCACCAGGTCGCGCACGGCCTCATCGGTGAGGATGGTGGGGGTTAGCTCGGCCACCCCGTGACGGGCGATGAAGACTCGCCAGGGCTCGTTGATCCAGATCTCTTCGACATCGGGGTCTTCGAAATACTGTTGCAGCGGACCGTAGCCCGCGACCGAGTCGAGAATGCTGCGGGTGGCGGCGGCCAGGTCGTCGAGGCGTGGCAGCCCGCCGTGGATCGAGCGGTCGTCGTAGTCGGCGACCGCCTCGCGCACGACGCGGCGGACCTCGTGCGCATCGAGCAGCGGGTCGAGATCGCTGCGCCGGATGAGCTCGCGGACGTCATTCTCGATGCTGGCTACTGCCCCATCCATGGCCGGCCCCCATTCCCCTGGCCACCGGGAGCCCCTGCCGCCCCCGATGTGTGGACCATAGAACAGCCCTTCGGGACGCGCGCGGCGAGATGCGGGTTATCCACTGCCTCCCGCCGATTCTTGACGAAAGCTTTAACAATGGGGGTGGTTTTCCACAGCTTTCGAAGTCGTTTCCGGCTGGAACCGTCGGGCGGCCTCTTGCGTGATCAGCCCTTCGTCCGCCAGCCACTGCACGGCTCGCACGTGCGCCCTGGCATCTCGCATCGCGTGCCACGCCGAGATCAGCTCGGGGTGTCTTTGGTGGAGCTCGTTCCTGAAGCGCCGGAAGGCGCCCTTGCCCTGCAGTGAGCGGCGTAGCCGTTCGCCAGCGACGCGGTCGCTGATGCCGTCGGCGAAGTCGACCATGTCCTGGTGCCAGACGTGGGACGGGAGGGGGTCGATCAGGATCAGGTCCAGCTCGTCGAGCTCGACCGGGTTCTCACCATCGATGCCCATATCGCTGGTCCAGAAGGCAACCTCGCCCGTTGTCGGGTCGATCAACCACCGATGCTCGTCGGCGCTCTGATCTGCCAGGGCGGTGGCGATCTCGTCAACGTCTAGGGCGTCCAGGTCGAGCATCGACCCAGCGTAGGACTGAGGTAGGTCACGCGCACCGGTCGCGCGGCTGAAACGAGTGCTAGCATTGCTGTCACTTGGGGAGGTGCCGTGATGAGCACTCTGACGATCAGGCAGTTGGACGAGCGCACGCACGCTCGGCTTCGAGTGCAGGCCGCCGAGCATGGCAGGTCGGTCGAGGCCGAAGTCCGAGCGATCCTGGACGCAGCGGTCAACCGCCCCGAGCGCAACCTTCTGTTGTCACTGCAGGCTTCCATGGTCGAGGCCGGTGGCGTTGATATCGAGGTTGCTGCGCGCACCGACCAGCCGCGCCCGGTCGCCCTGCCGTGATCATCGCTGACACCAATGTGGTGTCGGAGTTCATGAGGGCCAGCCCCGACCCGGTCGTTGTCGAGTGGGCGACATCGGTCGACGCGTCGGAGCTGACTATCTGCGTGGTGACGGTTGAGGAGATCGAGCGCGCGCTGGGACGGCTTCCGGACGGGCGACGGCGGCACGACCTCGAGCGCCGGTGGTCACGGCTGCTTCAGGAGTATGCCGAGTCCGTGGTGGCCTACGACCTGCTCGCCGCGAGGAACACCGCAGCCATCCTGGTGGCGGCCGAAGGTGATGGTCGGCCCATGGCCCTGGCAGATGCTCAGATCGCCGGTATCTGCCGTGCTGGTGGATACGAATTGGCAACCCGCAATGTGCGGGACTTCTCGGCCATCGCGGGCCTCACAGTCATCAACCCATTCGCCGGATAGACCACTACACGTCGGTCGACCGCCCCGAGGCGAGCGGCGTCTCCCCTGAGGTCCGGGGGTCAGTGCGCGAAATCCGGGTGGTTGGCGCGGGCGAACGCGGCGTTCATGAAGTCGACCTCGCGTTCCAGAAGCATCGAGTCGGTGCTGGCACCGGGCCGGCTCCCCAGCGGGGTGAAGGCCACCCGGCACACGATGCGGCCGTGCACGACGTCACTGGCCCGATCGCTGATGGCCTTCGCGGTCGCCGGGCCGACATAGGCGGTCGCGTGATCGCCGTAGTCCCAGACATCGTCACGATCGTCGGGCAGGCTGCGCATCCGAAAACGCGACCCGCGGACCACCTCCCGCCCTTCGGTGTCGCGCGCAAAGGGCACCTCCACGGCCCAGCGGAACCACAACCGCATACCCGCTGGCACGGACGGCACGACCGTGGCGGTGAACGCGGCGCGCACCAGCGTCGGCGGGATCCCGGCCCCGTGCCGGTCCGGATAGCTCGAGACCAGCCGCGATTGGACCCGATAGAGCCGCGAGAGCGGGGCCTTGGGTTTGGCGAGGAAACGGTAGGTGGGCAGATAGGTGACCCGACGTCCGGGGATCTGGGCGTGCACCCGGAAGAGGTCGGCATCGCGCGGGTCATAGGTCGCGCCGACGGCAACCCCGAGGTGCTCGGACCAGACGCGCTGGCGGAAGCGGCTGGCGAATGCCGGGTCGAGGACGATCGCCGACAGCTCGGTGTCCGGGCGGTCACGGCCGGTGCGGACGCCCTCCAGCGAGATGCCGCCCGCATTGGCCGAGCCGATCAGCGCCCACACGTCATCAACGATGAGCACCTTGGAATGGACATAGATCTGCCCGGTCACGGCGCCCTGGCCATCGCGGTCCGGACTGAGCGCATAGACGCCGAATGCATCCCCGCCCGGGCTGTTTCGCTGCACCTCGGCCATCTCGGCGCCGATCCACAACTCCTGATTCGAGCCCAGCCCGGCGGTGAACAATCCCTCATAGGGCACCACCACGATGATGCGGAAGTCTCTGTTGTGGATATTCCGTTTGGCCGCTAGCGCCAGCTCGGCCCAAATGTGTTCGTCGGCAACCCACTGGTTCTCCAGATAGACATACTTCGTCGCCGCCCGGATCCCCGTCAGATAGGCATCCTTCGCAGAGCGCTCCCACGTGTCCTGCGAGCGGTTCCACCGGGGCTTCTGCCGGGCGTATGTCGCATCGCGCACCCGCTCCGGCGTCGTCAGCCGCTTGTCGAGCAGCTCGGGAGCCAGCGCCGGAACCGGAACGGGCATCGAACGGACGATCTGCACCAGCGGGGTGCTGCCGTCCTCCCGGCCGGTCGGATAGCTGAAGCTCGCGCTGCTGGCCTGGGTGAAGTCCGGCAGCGCGGGCGGGGACAGATCGCGTTCCCCGACCAGATGCAGCCCGCGCCGGCGGATGGTGTGCAGGTGCCCCCAGCGCCATCGTTGGAGGAAGTTGTCACGCACCAACTCGACGGCTGGACCCTGCACCCGCAGATGCACGTCATGCCAGTACTTGTTGGTTCGGTCGGTCGCGCGGAGATTCGGCCGGTTCGTGGGTGTCGCGTGCTCCGGGGTGTCCCACCGATCCCCGTCGAGGTAGGTCAGGTCGATCCCGCCGAGATAGGCAACCCGATCGTCGATCACGACGCTCTTTTGATGGTGGGTGCCGAAGATGTCCGAGTGCGCGTGAATGTCGGTGCGGCAGTATGCCGTCGGGTAGGCCGAGAGCAGTTGGAAGAGTTTGTGCGTCTCGGGCAGATAGCCGCGCAGCTCGCCGTCCTTCATGATCTTGCGGCGCAGCGGGGAGTTGCCCCAGGTGACCTCTTGCTCGTCCTTCCAGAACTGGTTGACCAGGAGGTAGACCAGCACCCCCCGCTTCGCCAACCCCGCCAGCACCACCCCGATCGCCGAGGCGGCGTCGTCGCTGCGGCCGTCCCGGACCATCCGGTAGTCCGCCATGAAATGCAACCCGGTGAGGAAGACGAAGCGCCGCGCGGTCAGCAGGTCCGCATAGAGGTCGCGGCCGTGGTCGCGCCCGTCGATATAGAGGCGAAGGTCATTGCCCTTCGTGATCGGCAGGTAGTCGATGAAGTAGGGCACCGCTCACGCCCGGCCCGGCTCGTCGTCCGCCGCCGGATCCTCCTGCCACTGCCAACCATCCGCGCCGGAACGCACCCATCGGGGCAGGCCCGCCGCGCGCCGCACAATCACCAGCGGGGTCGGAACTCGGGTCTCCCAGGGCTCGCCCACGGCGATTTCCCCCTGGTCGGCGCCGGTGCGTTCCATGATTTCGGTGACGATGGGCAGGTAGGTGTCCGATGTGACATCGGGTGGTTCCCCCTCGCCATCCCAGATCTCGTCTTCCTCCAGATAGTGGCTGAGCGCCACCTCGAAGCCGGGCCGCACCGGCAGCACCACCCGCGCGGCGCCGCACGTGAAGAACTCCAGGAAGGCCGGATCGACGTCCTCGCGCAGCAGTCGCTGCTCCCAGGTCGACGTCCGGGCCCAGTAGTACGGGTAGCAGACATACTGCAACTGGTCCCACTCGATGGCCTGCTCGAAGAACCGAGCGAAGGACCCGCGCTCCGCGGCAACGGGGAAGTCGAAGTAGGGCGGGTCGGCCTCGACCATCCCATTGGGCGCATCGAAACGCTGCCGCGTCAAGACGCTGATGCACTGCCGTTTGAGCTCTTCGCGCACCACGACGGCGTTCTGGGACGGGGCGTTTCCGAAGCGGGTGCCCTGGCGCGCGGCGTTCGCGGCGGCCGCCTTGAGCTCGCTCACCTGCAGCTCATAGCGCTTGACCGCCTCGTCATACGCATTGGACAGCGCGTCGTAGGTCTTGATCTGCCAGCGGGTGTAGGCATCGGCGGAGCGCAGGAAGAAGACCTGGATCGTCGCGCCGAAGGTTGCGGTCTCGAAAGCCACGATCTGCACGGCCAGCTGGGAGCCGGACACGTGGGTCTCCTGCGCGGCCAAGCCCAGACCAAGGGTGCCCACGCCGATGGTGTGGTCGCTGCCCACCGACACGAGCTCGCCCGCCGTGGGCTGCCATACGTAGCTCACGCCGGCGACCGACACCGCCAGGGTGAGGGCGTTGTCGGTGAGCGCGATCGGCATCAGCTGGGCGTACCACGGGTGATAGCCCTCGGGGACGGCCAACTCCTTCTCCAGCACGACCCGCGGCTGGCCCTCCTCGTCGCCGTCCGAGCCGCCCTGTTGCACTGCCGCGGCGGCGATCTGGAAATACGGCGGGGGTGTGGTGAGGCCCTCGACCCCGTAGAGGGCAGCGATCGCCAGGTAGTTATCCGGTGTCACCTGAACTGCGGTCGCTGCGTAGGACGAGAGCCGCGGCGGCGGGGTGGGCAGGTTGAGCCCCTGCGAGGGCGACTCTTCGAGCCACCACAGGTGCGAGGCCGGCTCGGGGATCATGATGTCGATGATCTGCCGGAGCCCGTAGTTGAAGACTTGGCTCTCGTACACCTTTTCTAGGAACTGATAGACCCCAATGACATGCTCGGGTCCCGGATTGTCGAACTCGTGCAGGTTGCTCTCCTCCTGCTCGCGCAGAATCCGCAGGACCTGCTCCTCGCGCACCCGCTCGACCACCCGCTCCAAGCTGCGTGACATGACGTCCTTGGCATAGGTGGTCGCCGACGTGGCGCTCTCCTGCGTCGAGGTCGAGGAGTCGATGCCGAGGTTGCTCGCGAACTCAACACTGGGCCCATACCGCCCCGAAACCGTCAGGCCGAAGCCGAAGCGGCGGTCCTCCTCGATGGTCTTGGTTGTCTCCTTCTGCATCTCGAACCGCTCCGCCGTCTCCAGCTCGGTCTCCCGTTCACGGGTTGTCTCGCGCTCGAAGGTAAAGGTCTCTTCCACCCGCTCGAGGGAGCGATGCGTGCGGGAGCGCTTCTCCGCAGCCAGGACGTTCTCGACGTGGGCGATGTCGCTGCGGTCGTATCGCTTCAGGTGTTGCTTGACCACGAGCAAGTCCGCCACACCCGCCGTGCGCACGTATGGCCGTGGCCCCTCCTCCTCTTCCTCCTGCCCGGTGGGGCCGGGGTCGCGCCGGGTCGCCGGTGTGATGATCGAGGCCGCGGCGGCCTCGATGTGCGCCACGAGCGCAGGGATGGCACGCGTGGCGGGGTCGATCCCGAGGTCGGCCAGGACCGCCGCGGTCTCTGGTGAGAGGCGCAGGACGTCGCGCTCGTGCAGGACGATTCGCGCCCCTGAGCCCGGGGGTGTCACAGTCACCGCAGCAGGTGCCAGCCGGGCTATCGCGACCACCTCATCTGCGGCCGCTCGCAAGGCTGCCCGGCGCGCGGTGGCCGCCGCGCGGGGTGCCACGTGCTCGGCCGGGTGACCTGGCCTGGCTGGCCCGACTGGCCTGGCTGGCCCGACTGCCCTGGCTGGCCCGACTGCCCTGGCTGGTCGTCCTGGCCGGGGCGCTCCCGGATTGCCACCTCCTGGCCCAGGGGTGTCCGCGGGCTGTGGGGCGCGAATCTGGACGTACCTGAAGACGTCTTGGGTGGTGTTTGCCTCGATCATCATCGACCTCTCTGCCGAATTCATGATGCGCTCGGCGGCGGCACCGCGCAGGGAATCGGCAGAAGCCGCCTAATGCGACCGGGCGGCATCGCGGGCATCTGTGAGGCGCTCGCGGACACGCGGCCGAGGCACCGAGGCCACGTTGCTATGCGGTAACGAAGGCAACACGCACGGCAGCCACGTGGGGCCGGGCGGCATAGGGTTCCCAATCAGCATCCGGTTGTCACCGGCGAGGCGGGCGAAGTGGCCCGGCGCGCACCCGGCATACCGGCGGCTTTGCCCGGTCCGGCTCGGGGGCATCCCCGGGTCCGGACGCACGTGACACAGTGAGGTAGCGAATGAAGCGCACGAGACTGAAGACAAGCGCCGTGCTCGCGGCCACAGTCTCCCTGGGGCTGGCAGGTTGCGCCAGCTCCGAACGGGACGACGCCACGACCGGCACCGCGAGCGGGGCCGGGACGGCCTCCAGCGGCGGGGGTGGCAGCGCCAGCGACACCTTCACCTTCGGGGCCGCCGGTGCACCAGAGGTCTTTGACCCCTTTTATGCCTCCGATGGTGAGACCTTCCGGATCACCCGGCAGATGTTCCAGGGGCTGCTCGGCATCAAGCCCGGCACCGCCGACCCGGAGCCCGAGCTGGCCGAGAGCTGGGAGCCGTCCGAGGATGGTCTGACCTGGACCTTCAAGCTGCGTCAGGGCGTGAAGTTCACCGACGGGGAAGCCTTCAACGCGGCCGCCGTGTGCTACAACTTCGAGCGCATGTTCGACCAGAACGAGGTCGCGCAGGCCGGGCCGGCCGAATACTGGGCCTACACGATGCTCGGGTTCAAGAATGGCGAGACCGAGTCGCTCTACAAGAGCTGTGAGGCCACGGACGACGCAACGGCCGTCATCACGTTGAACCGCTACACCTCCGACTTCCCGGTCCTGCTGACCCTGGACTCCTTCTCCATGCAGAGCCCCAAGGCGCTCAAGGATGGCGACGCCAACAATGTGCAGAAGGAAGGCGAGGGCTTCAAGTACCCCGCCTACGCCCTGGCACCCGTTGGCACCGGCCCCTACAAGCTCGAGAAGTACGACGAGGCCAACAAGACCATCACCCTGGTCCGCAATGACGACTTCTGGGGCGAGAAGGCCAAGACGGGCAAGCTCGTCTTCAAGATCATCCCCGATGAGTCCACCCGCCGTCAGGAGCTCGAGGCCGGCAGCATCAACGCCTACGACCTGCCGAACCCGGCGGACTGGAAGGGTCTGGAGGACGGCGGCAACACGGTGCTCGTGCGACCCGCGTTCAACATCCTCTACATGGGCCTGAACCCGGAGAAGAACGAGAAGCTCAAGGACCTGCGGGTTCGGCAAGCCATCTACATGGCCCTCAACCGCGAGCAGCTGGTCCAGACGCAGCTGCCCGAGGGTGCCAAGGTCGCCACCCAATTCATGCCGGAGACGGTGGCTGGCTACAACACCTCCCTCGCCCCGATGGCGTATGACGTCGAGAAGGCCAAGGCCCTGCTCAAGGAGGCCGGCGCCGAGGGTATGACGCTGCAGTTCGCCTACCCCTCGGAGGTCTCGCGGCCCTACATGCCAGACCCGCAGAAGATCCACGACGCGCTGCGCGCCGACCTGGAGGCGATCGGCGTCACGGTCGAGGTCGTGACCAAGCCGTGGAATGGCGGTTATCTCGACGGTGTGGACAACGGCCTCTTCGATGCGTGGTTGCTCGGCTGGACCGGTGACTACAACTCGGCGAACAACTTCATCGGCACCTTCTTCGCCTCCGACACCAACGACTTCCACACGGGAGCAACGGACTTCGGGGCGACCTTGACGAAGGAGTTGAACGACGCCAACGGCGTGGTCGACGAGGCCGAGCGCACCACGGCATACGAAGCCCTGAACCAGAAGATCATGGAGGAATACCTCCCGGGTCTGCCCATCAGCCACAGCCCGCCGGCCCTGGTCGTCGGCAAGGGTGTCGAGGGTCTGGTTGCCAGCCCCCTCACGGCTGAAATGTTCGACACGGTCACGGTCAGCGGGAGCTGATCACCGGGCACGACACCACAGGCGGGTGATGGCCGCCTCGGCAATGGCGCCGAGGCGGCCGTCCCGGCAGCGCGACGATCTGGGAGGTGAGGGGTAGTGCTCCGGTTCATCATCCGACGACTGGCACAGATGGTCGGCGTGATCGGCGTCCTGTCGCTGCTGGTGTTCATCTGGCTGCGTATGCTGCCCGGCGGCACGGTCTCGGCAATTCTCGGTGACCGGGCCACGCCCGAGTCCCGCGAGCGGCTGATCACGGCGCTGGGGCTGGACGAGCCGTTGTGGGTGCAATATTGGCGCTATCTCAAGCGCGCCGCCACGGGCAACTTCGGCGCCTCAACCGGGGTGCTACCCGGTCGGGACGCTTTCGACATCTTCCTGACGCGATTCCCCGCCACCCTGGAGCTGAGCATTTTCGCGATCCTCATCGCGATCGTCTTCGGGGTGCCCCTGGGCTACCTGGCCGCCCGGCGCAAGGCCAGCTTCTTCGACAACGCGAGCGTCATTGTCTCGCTCGTCGGGGTGGCGGTCCCGGTCTTCTTCCTCGCCTTCCTGCTGAAGTACATCTTTGCGGTGAAGCTTGGTTGGCTCCCCGTCTCGGGACGACAGAGTGATATCAATGCCACCCGGATCACCGGCTTCTTCGTCCTGGACGGGCTCCTGACCCGCGAGTGGGATGCCGCCTGGGACGCCTTCAAACACCTGATCTTGCCGGCGATCACGCTGGCCACCATCCCGTTCGCCGTGATCTTCCGGATCACCCGGGCCTCCGTGCTCGAAGTGCTCGATGAGGACTTCGTGCGGACGGCGGAGTCCAAGGGTTTGACGAACCAAGTCATCCGCACCCGGCATGTCCTGCGCAATGCGCTCCTGCCAGTGACCACGACGATCGGCCTGCAGGTCGGGGGACTGCTCGCCGGCGCGGTGCTGACCGAGCGGGTCTTCTCCTTCGGCGGGATCGGCGAGGCGCTGGCCTTGAGCTTCCAAAACCGCGACTACGCCGTGCTGCAGGTGCTGATCCTGGCCTCGGCAATGATCTTCGTCCTGGTCAACCTCATCGTCGACATCCTGTATGCGGTCATCGACCCGCGGGTCCGCACGAGGTGATGGCGTCATGAGTGAATCCCCGAAAGGCTCACGGATGCCCGGTTCGCGTCGCAAGGCCAAGATCGACGCGCTCGCCGCAACGGCAGCAACGGTGCAGGACGCCGGCACGGTCGATGAGAAGCCCGGCGTTTCGCTGATCGCCAGCGCGTGGAAGCGCCTGCGGCGCGACCGGATCTTCCTCATCGGGCTCGTCATCACGGCGATCTTTCTCTTCGTCGCGGCCTTCGCCAATCTCCTGGCACCCAACGATCCGACGATCCCGATGCCCGAACTCATCGAGGACCTGCGGCGCCAGACCAACCCGGTGCCCGGCCCCGAGCCCGGCTTCCCGCTCGGCGCCGACGACCGCGGGCGAGACCTGCTGTCGCGCCTCATCGTCGGCAGCCAGCAGACCCTGTTGGTGTGCGTCTTCGCCACGCTCTTCTCGCTGGTGGGTGGCCTCATCCTGGGCACGCTGGCCGGCGCCCTCGGCGGCTGGGTCGACTCACTCGTCATGCGTTTCGTCGACATCATGCTCTCGATCCCGTCGCTGCTGCTGGCCTTCTCCGTGGCGGCGCTGGCGTCCAAACCGAGCCAGTGGACGGTCATCATCGCCATCTCGGTCGCCTACCTGCCCGTCTTCGCCCGCCTCTTGCGCGGTTCGATGCTGGCGCAACGTCACAGCGACCACGTTCTGGCGGCCCGCGCGCTCGGCGTCAAGAAGGCACCGATCGTCTTCCGGCACATGCTGCCCAACAGTCTCGGACCCGTGATCGTCCAGTCGACCCTGGTGCTGGCCACCGCCGTGATCGACGCCGCGGCCCTGTCCTTCCTGGGTCTGGGCAATCCCGATGACCGTCGACCAGAGTGGGGCCAAATGCTCGGCGACGCCCAGGAGTACCTCTCCGATTACCCGCACCTCGCGTTCTATCCCGCGGCCTGCATCATCCTCGTCGCCTTCGGCTTCACGCTGATGGGCGAGTCGTTGCGTGAGGCCCTCGACCCCAAGACCCGCAGGTGAGCGCCATGACAACGCGTGCGTATGCCGCCGACACCTCCTCCGGTGCCCCGCTGCTCTCGGTGCGTGACCTGCGCGTCGATTTTGTGCGGCATGGCGAGAAGCCGTTCACCGCGGTCGATGGAGTGACCTTCGATGTCCGTCCCGGCCAGACCGTGGGCCTGGTGGGGGAGTCCGGATCGGGCAAGTCGGTGACCTCGCTGGCGATCATGGGCCTGTTGCCCTCGCGCGGCAACGAGGTCACCGGAAGCGCCACCTTCGAGGGCACCGATCTGCTCAAACTCAGTTCCAGCGAGATCCGGGACCGACGCGGTCGCGACCTGGGGATGATCTTCCAAGACCCGCTGTCCTCGTTGAATCCGGTGGTGTCCATTGGGATTCAAGTCACCGAGGTTCTGGAACGCCACAAGGGGATGTCGCGCAAAGCCGCGACCCCCCGAGCCCGCGAGATGCTCGACAAGGTGGGCATCCCCGACCCCGATCGCCGGCTCAAGGACTATCCGCACCAACTCTCCGGCGGGATGCGGCAGCGGGCGCTGATCGCTATGGCGCTGGCCTGCGAGCCCCGGCTGCTCATCGCCGATGAGCCCACGACAGCGCTCGATGTGACGATCCAGGCCCAGATCCTGCAACTTCTGCGCGATCTGGTGCGCGACTCGGGCACCGCGCTCATCATGATCACCCACGACCTGGGCGTGGTCGCCGGTCTGTGCGACGAGGTCAACGTGATGTATGGCGGGCGGATCGTCGAGCGCGGCCTGCGGCACGAGCTCTTCGCCGCCCCCCGGCACCCCTACACCCACGGGCTGCTCGGCTCGATCCCGCGATTGGACGGTGCCCGCGGCGAACCGCTGACCCCCATCCCGGGCTCGGTTGCCGACAACTTGCCCTGGGCACACGCGTGCGCCTTCGCCCCCCGGTGCTCGCAACCGGTGGAGATCTGCCGCGCGGAGGCACCCCCCTTCCAGCAGGACGGGCCCAGTGCCCTGCGCTGCCACAACCCGGTGGCGAGCGCGCCGCCGGGGGCGCACGACCATACGACATCCGCGCACGCGCACGGGGAGGTGGCGCAGTGACCTCGACCCAGCCGGCCGCGGACGACATCCTGCTCGACGTTCAGGGCATCAAGGTCCACTTCCCGATCAAGAAGGGTGTCATCTTCGACAAGACCATCGGCTATGTGTATGCCGTGGACGGGGTGGACCTGCAGATCCGCCGCGGCGAGACCTATGGTCTGGTCGGCGAATCCGGGTGCGGCAAGTCGACATTGGGTCGCGCGATCCTGCGGCTGGAGCAGAGCACCGAGGGCAAGGTCATCTTCGACGGGACCGACATCGCCAGCCTCGAGGGTGAAGACCTGCGTCGCAAGCGCCAAGACATGCAGATGGTCTTTCAGGACCCGCTCTCCAGTCTGGACCCGCGCCAGTCCGTGGAATCCCTGTTGCTGGAGGGAATGAAGGCTCACGGCCTGGTCCAGGACCCGCAGGCGGCGAACACGCGCCTGAAGGACCTGCTCAAGGCGGTCGGGTTGCCGTCGGCGTCGCTGCAGAAGTACCCGCACGAGTTCTCCGGTGGGCAGCGCCAGCGCATTGGCATCGCCCGTGCCCTCTCGGTGAATCCCAAGCTCATCGTGGCCGACGAGCCGGTCTCGGCGCTGGACGTCTCGGTGCAGGCGCAGGTCGTCAACCTGATGGAGCAGTTGCAGGAGGAGTTCGGGCTGACCTATCTGGTGGTCGCCCACGACCTCGCGGTCGTGCGGCACATCAGCGACCGGGTCGGCGTGATGTATCTCGGCGCGCTCGTCGAAGAGGCGCCAGCGGATGCGCTCTACACCCAGCCCCTGCACCCATACACCCGCGCCCTGATGTCCGCCGTTCCCGTTCCCGACCCGGTCGTCGAGGACCGGCGCGAGCGGATCTTGCTCACCGGTGATCTGCCCTCGCCGGCGAACCCGCCCAAGGGGTGCCGCTTCCATACGCGCTGCCCTTGGCGCCAGCCGACCCAGTGCGACACCGAGCGACCGTCCCTGCGGGTGGTCAGCCTCGAGGGCGTACCCAGCGGGCATCGCGTCGCCTGTCACTTCACGGAGGCGATCGCGCGCGGGGAGATCACACCGCACGAGGTGGCCCCGCAGGTGGTCGACCCGACCGTGGGCCAGTCCGACCCGCATACCTCGTTCCTCGGCCCGGCCACCATCACCGAAGCCGTCGACAACCCCTGAGCGGCCCCGTTCCGGTTCCGCGCGCCCGGATCCGAACGCCCGATCCGGTTCTGCGCGCCTGCTTTTCGCCCCGGGCGCCTTTCCTAACCTCTGCTAGCAGAAGCACCGCTCAGGGCCACAGGATGCATCCTGTGGCCCTGAATGCACGGTCTGCTAGCAGAGGTTAGCTCATACGGCAGGGGGGTATGCGGCATATGGCAGGGGGGTATGCGGTTCAGTCTCCCGGTCGCAGCGGGCGCACCAGTTCGCGGGGGAAGGCGGCGGCGGTGAGGTCCTCCAGGGTGACCAGCGCGCCATCGGCTCCGGTCAGGGGCAGGCACCAGTTGGGGTACTCCTTATCGGTGCCCGGCTGGTTGATGGCCCGCCGATCACCGATCAGGTCCGGGACGCTGACCCCGATGAGTTTCGCCCGCGAGAGCGCCAGATAGCGATGGAGGGCGGCGACAAACTCCTCGACCTGAGTCGGGTCGTGCGCGAGGCCGCGTTCGTGGAGTGCGCGGGCGACCTTGTCGATCGCCGCCTGCTCTGCCGCCTGCTCGACGGCGAGCTCGCGGGTGAGTAGCCCCAGCTCCTTGCGCAGCGTCACGTGCGCCAATTCCAGGTAGCCCGCGGTCGGGGGGAGATCGTGGGTCGTCACCGACGCCAGGCAGAGTTCGCGGTAGCCCTCCGGCGCCAGCGGCCGACCATCCTGCCACTCGAACCACAGGATCGAGGTGCCCAGAATGCCCCGCTCCTTCATGAAGTCCCGAGCGAAGGGCTGCACCACCCCGAGGTCCTCCCCGATGACGACCGCGCCCGCTCGCTGGGCCTCCAAGCACAGGATGCCGATGAGCGCCTCGTGGTCGTAATGCACATAGGTGCCCTCGCTCGGCCGCATTCCCTGCGGGATCCACCACAGCCGGAAGAGGCCGATGATGTGGTCGACGCGGATCCCTCCGGCGTCGCGCAATACCGTGCGCAGCATTTCCCGATAGGGGGCGTAGCCCAGTTCGGCGAGCCGATCGGGTCGCCACGGCGGTTGGCTCCAGTTCTGACCGACCTGGTTGAACTGGTCCGGCGGCGCGCCAGCGTCCATGCCGCGGGCCAGGGCATCGGCCAGGCCCCAGGCGTCTGCGCCCGAAGGATGCACCCCGACGGCGAGGTCGTGGACAACGCCGAGTGCCATGCCGGCCTCCTTGTCCAGCCGCTGCGTCGCCCCGAGCTGATCCTCGAGAATCCACTGCAGCCAGGCAAAGAAGCCGATCTCCCGGGGATGCTCTGCCCGGAACGCCGCGACCTGCGGGCTGTCCGGGCGCTGCAGCGGCGCCGGCCACGCGGTCCAGTCGTCACCATGGACATCGGAGAGCGCGCACCAGGTCGCGAAGTCGATCAGCCCCTGGCCCTCGCGCTCCCGGTAGCCATCGCTGGCACGTTGCCGCCGCGGGCTCAGCCCCGCGTCATACACCAGCTGGAGGGCGGCGCGCTTGGCCTGCCACGCGGCGTCGCGGTCGATGAGCTCGCCCGAGTTCAGGGCCTGCGCGGTGCTGGCCAGTTCGGCGATCGCCGCCCGGGTGTCCGGCGGCAGGTAGGCCACCTCGGGGATGTCCTCGACGCGCAGATAGAGCGGGTTGACGAATCGCCGCGTCGTCGGCAAATAGGGGGAGCTCTCCATCGGTGCCTGCGCCTGGGCTGCATGCAACGGGTTGACCAGGACCCAATCGCACCCGAGCTCCGCCGCGCCCCAGGTCGCCAGATCGGCGAGATCGGCGAGATCCCCCACGCCATAGGAGTTCGCCGAGCGCAGCTGGTAGACCTGGGCCATCAGTCCCACCATCCGCCGGTGCTCGAGGCCTGCTGGAAGTTCGAGCCGGTTCGGGGTGACGACGACGGTTGCGTATGCCGGTTCGGCCCCCTCCACGTGCGCCCACAGCAGATGCCACCCCAGCGGTAGGTCTCCGGGGAGTTCGAAGGTCGCCTCGCCCGTGAGGACCCCGTCGACCTCGCGCGGCGCGACCAGGTGATCCACTTGCCGCACCGCAATCTTGGCGCCGTCTTCCAGCGCCAGTTCCAGCCGCACCTGTGCGCCGTGCGGCACGTGCACAGGCACCCACGGCGTCCACCCGACGCGCGCGACGATGGTGGGCGGGAGCGTCCGGCGCCAGGAGCGCAGCCAGATCTCCTCGCGCGAGCGAGCTACTGCGTCCGCACTGCTGACGTCCACCCCGAGAGCGGTCAACACCGCGGCAATGCTCTCGGCGCTGACGATCGTGTGGACGCCCTGCCAGTCCCAAAAGTCGGTCGCCACGCCATAGGCCTGGGCCAGCTCGGCAAGTACGGGGTCGGGCGCGCTCATGGTCTCGGACTCCTTCGGCCGGGCGGCGGACTGTGGCGTGGGCGCCCAAGTGTCCCATGTCCGCGCAATCGCTAGGCGCGGGGAATACGCGCGCGCCGAGTCGCTGTTGACCGGTCAGTTCCCAGACCACGCCTTCGGAGGCCAGGTGTTCGTACTACAGAGACCCGCCCCGCTCAGTCCCGGGCTAGGGTGGTCGGCAATGACTTCCATTCCGCCCATCGACGACCCGGCCACCGAGGTCGAGTTCATCGACGTGACCACCGAAACTCCGCAAGAGCGCCAAGAGCGGTTCGAGGCTCTTGCCTTGCCGCTGCTGGATCAGTTGTACTCCGCGGCGCTGCGCACAACGCGCAACCCCGCCGATGCCGAAGACCTGGTTCAAGAAACCTATGCCAAGGCCTTCGCGGCCTTTCATCAGTTCCGGCCGGGCACCAACCTCAAGGCCTGGATGTACCGCATCCTGACCAACACCTATATCAATAGCTACCGCAAACGGCAGCGCGAGCCGTTGCAGTCCGACGCGGCCGAGATCGAGGACTATCAGCTCGCACACGCCGAGTCGCATAGCTCGCGTGGGCTGCGCAGCGCAGAGCTCGAGGCGCTGGAGCACCTGCCCGACAGCCAGGTCAAGCGGGCCCTGCAGGAGTTGCCCGAGGACTTCCGCCTCGCGGTCTACTTCGCCGATGTCGAAGGCTTCGCCTACAAGGAGATCGCCGAGATCATGGGCACCCCGATCGGGACCGTCATGTCGCGCTTGCACCGCGGCCGACGCCTGCTGCGGGAGCTGCTGTCCGAGTATGCCGCCGACCGCGGCTACGCCCGAGCGCTGGACGGGGGCGATGGCGCATGAGCCCCGAGCTCAACGAGGCCGACTGCTCGGAGGCCTTGCACCGGGTCTTTGAATACCTGGATGGCGAGCTGGAGCCGAGCGAGCACGCCCAGATTGCCGCGCACCTGGCGCACTGCGCCGCGTGCCTGCAGCAGTACGACCTGGACACCATGGTCAAGGGTTTGGTGAAGCGCTCGTGCGAACACGAGCGGGCGCCGGTGCATCTGCGTGGACTGGTCATCCAGCGCATTACGGCCGTCGAGATCCGCTACCTCGACTAGGCAGTGTCGCGAGAAAGCTCGCCCGGAATGCGGGAACGCCACCCGATGACATCGGATGGCGTTCACCCTGATCCGGGCACTAGGGCTGGTTCAGGCGTTCGGTTTGCGACCGTGGTTGGCGCCTTTTTTCTTGCGGTCGCGGCGCTTGCGGGCACGCTTGCTCATGTCGAACTCCATCGGGTGTAAAAGGTGCGGCGCCGACCAGGCGGGCCAAGGATGTTCACAGTCTCCCACATCCGCCAACCTAGGCAGAGTTGCGGCGGTGGGGTTGGGCTGAGTGCGGGTCGAACCCGCATCTGACGTGCGACAATGGCTCGGCGCCGACCCAACGGGTGGGGTTTCGGCACGTTAGACCGGAGTCAACTATGCGGATCACGCCTCGCCTCTCTCGACTTGTCGTCCTGTTCGCCCTGCTGTGGGCTGTGCCAGGTGTCCCCGCGCAGGCCAGCCCCGATGAGGCGTTCGCCCCGGTGCGGGCCGTGGTCCAGGTCAAGGGGGTCGCCGGGACCCCCCTCCTGGGCGATGTGTGGGATTGGGACAGCATCGGCCATTGACCGGACGCCCGGAACCGGCCCCTGGGTCGAGTTCCTATAGTCGCGACGCGCGCTCGGAACGACGCTTCGAGGTCCGAACCCGGCGGCTCGTGGCGGCCGTGGCGGTGGGTGCGCTGCTGCTCATCCTGCTCGGGCGCTCGGCGCTCCCCCCGATCGAGGGCTGGCTCGGCGTGGCATTGCTTGCCACCATCGCCGCGGTGGGCAACCTCCCGGCACGCACGCGCCAGGCGCGCCGGATCCACAGTTCGCTGCTGGGGACGTTGATGCTCGCGGCGATCCCGCTGGGCCTCAGTGCTGGCATCCCCATCTTGGCCTTTGCGCACGCCATCGTTCAGGTGGGTCGGCAACCCAAGCAACGCATCCTGTTCAACATGGCGATGTCCACGATCATCGGGCTGTGCGGCGCGCTGGTCTACAGCCTGCTGGATGGGCCGGTCAGCGGCGACGGGAGCCCGGCAGCGGTCACAACGGTCCTCGCGGCGGGCCTGGCGCTGTTGGTCGCCGACATCGCCCAATTGCTCTGCAACGCCGGCCTCATCTCAGCGATCTTGTGGGCCTCTCGGGGGGTCTCGGTCACCGACCAGTTCCGCAACCTGGTCCTGCGTGGCACGCTCGGCTACCTCGCGACCGGGTTGCTGTCGCTGCTCATCTATGTCCTCTGGGTGCTCGCCGATGGTGGACCGTGGTCGATCGTGCTGCTGGTGCCGTCGCTTGTTGCCGCACAGTGGGCGCTCGGGCATGAGCGTTCCGAAGATCTGGCCCAGGTGCAGGTCGTCGACACTCTCAACGCCGCCATGGACGCCCGACACCCCGGCTCGGCTCGGCACGCCGCCGATGTGGCGCGGCTCTCGGAATGGCTGGCCGAGGAGGTCGACCTCGGTCCGGCGAAGTCCATCGACCTCGCCCTGGCCGGCGCTCTGCTACGGCTCGACACGCTGGCCGCCCCCACGACCGGGGGGCCGGTCCATCGGCCGTCCCGAGCGCTCAGCGGGGTGAGTTTCCTCGAACACATCGTTCCGGTGATCGAACATCGCCCCACGGATCCGGCAGCCGCGGCGGCGCTGCGGATCGTCGCCGTGGCGGATGCGTATGCCGAGGCACGCCGCTCGCTGGGCGACCTCCCGACCGCGCGCTACCTGGCCTGCGACCTGGTGGCTGGGGACCCGAGCCTCGATCGGGACGTGATCGAGGCCTTGCGGCGCGTCGTGGAGCGCCTTGATCCACTACCGGACGAGGTGCGCGCGAGCGCTGCGGAGGGGCAGTGATCGGCAGGTCCTGGCGCATCGGCCTCTTCACGGTGGCGGGCTTCCTCGGTGCCCTGGCCCTGTATGCGTTCGTGGTCGCCGGGGGGCGCCCGGCTGCGGATGGCTGGTTCATCGTCACCGCGCTGCTGCTCATCGTCGTCGGGGAACTGGTGCTCGTCGAGCAGTTCGGGCGTCACCTCGCACCGCTGAGCACGGCCTGCGCCATGGCCCTGGTTCTCTCTGCGGTGGGGGTGGGATCGGGCTTGCCGTGGGTCCAGTGCCTGCTCGGGGTGGCCCTCGCCATGGGACTCGGCTCTCTGGTCCTACGCGGTGCACACCGGCGGCCGGACGCCTTCGGTCAGGCTTCGCGCTTCCTTGGGGTGGCGTTTTCGGCCACACTGGGGCGCATTGACCTGGGATCGGGGTCGCTCGGGGACTGGGCCAACGACCCGGCCCGCGCCACCCTGTCTGCGGCCGCTGTGTTGACCGGGGTCGCTCTCGCGGGAGTTCTGCTCGACCTCGGCCTGTGGACTGTGGGCCGGGCGCGCTCGATCAAGGTGTCCGCGCGCTCACGGATCCGCTACGACCTCGCCCAGTCCGGCGCCGTGGGCGCCATCATGACCATAGCCGGGCCGCTCATCGCGGTGACCGAACCCGACCTGGGTGCCGTGGCGATTCTCATCTTCGTCTGGCCGATCGCACTAGCGCTCGTTGGGCTGCGCCGGGTGGCGCGGATCGACGCCACACACCGCCAGCTGGTGCTGGCACTGGCCCGGCTCAGTGATGAAACCGGACATACGACCAAGGGCCATGCTCGGCGCGTAGCCCAGCTCGCTGCAGCCATGGGGGAAGACGTGGGGCTGGGCCCGGCCGATCTGGCCGACCTGCGCGATGCTGCCCTGCTGCACGACGTCGGCCAAGTGACGCTGAACGAGCCCATCCCCGACGGCGCCACCGTCCTTGCGGCGCCGGCCGAGCAGTCCCGCGTCATCCGCGAGTCCGTGCGCTTGGCCGAGCACGCGGGCGCCGGGACCGGCGTGGTCGGCGCCATCTCGGCCAGCACCGTGCCGTTTCGGCAACAGCGCGAAGACGGGCAACCCATCCCGCTGATCGCCCGGATCCTCAAGGTCGCTAATGCGTATGACGACCTGACCCAGGGCCGGCGCACCGCCCGCGGTCCTGCACTCGAGCGCATTCACTTGGGGCTGGGCTATGAGTACGATCCCGCCGTGGTTGATGCCCTGACCCGCGTCACCGAGGAGAACGCCCGCCCACCGGTGCGGCGGGCGGGCGTTGGGGAAACCTAGGCCTTCTTGGTCTCCCAGAAGATCGCGTCGATCTCGGCAATCTTGGCCAAGAGCGCATCAGCCTGTGCTTCGTCGAAGGAGCCCTTGGTGCCCGACGCGCCCGCAAGCTTGGTGGCCTCGTTGAAGAGTGCGTTGAGATTCGGGTACTTCTCGAAGTGCGGGGGCTTGAAGTAGTCGGTCCACAGGACCCAGAGGTGCTCCTTGACCAGGTGCGAACGCGACTCCTTGATGATGGCAGCTCGCGTGCGGAAGTCGGGATCGTCGTTCTCGGCGACCTTCTTGCAGATGGCCTTGATCGATTCGGCCTCGATGCGGGCCTGAGCGGGGTCATAGACACCACACGGCAAGTCGCAGTGCGCGCTGACGGTCATGCGGGTGAAGCGGATCATCGGGAGGACCTCTCTGCTCTCGGTCGGGACAGCCCGTGGGGGTTGGCTCCCAACCTACGCCAGCGGCGACCCTTACACACGACGTGGTCGGGGCCAGAGGCGCATTACGGCGATGGCCAACACCTCCGTCGGGTGCAGCGAGCCCACGAGCCAGCTATCGACGCCTACCCGCGGGTTGTCGCGCTCCACCCACCAGCGGGTCGGATCGGCGGGATCGCGCCCGGTCACGCGTTTGACGGCCAGCGGTCTGGGTCGTCCCTGCGCGTCTGGCGGCAGCTGCACGACGGCGATCCGGTTGGGACGCACGGGCGCTCCCACCCGCACCACGAGCAGATCGCCATGGCACAGCGTGGGCTCCATCGAGTGTCCCGCGACGTGGACCAGCCGGAGGCCAAAGGGGAGGTATGACACGATGCTCCAACGTTACGGTCATCGCCGTCCCTAACGCGCCATCGCCCAAGCGGTCACCCACGTCGCCGCGCTGGCCACTACCCGAAGAGCACCGAGGAGTCCCTGCCGTCATGCGGCTCGAGGAGTTGGCCAACGATCCCGTCTTCGTCGCGCACGAGGGGGGCAAGGTCGCGATGGTCGCCACCAAAGCGCTGCACACGCGCGAGGATCTGGCACTTCTCTACACCCCAGGGGTGGCTCGAGTCAGCGCCGCCATTGCCACCGATCCCGACCTCGCCGATCGGTATACCGCCCGGCGCAACACGGTCGCCGTCATCAGCGATGGCACGGCCGTGCTCGGCCTGGGCGACATCGGGCCCCTGGCCGCGATGCCGGTCATGGAGGGCAAGGCCGTCCTGTTCAAACATTTCGCGGGGATCGATGCTGTGGCCTTGTGCATCGAAACCGGGTCCGTCGACGAAATCGTCGAGACGATCGCCCGGTTGGCGCCCAGCTTTGGCGGAATCAATCTCGAGGACATCTCCGCGCCGCGATGCTTCGAGATCGAGGAACGCCTGGTGCGCCGACTGCCCATACCCGTCTTCCACGACGACCAGCACGGCACCGCCATCGTGGTCCTCGCGGGGCTACTCAATGCCGCCCGGGTGCTGCAGAAGGACCTCACCGACATGCGGATCGTGGTGAGCGGGGCCGGCGCCGCCGGCGTCGCGGTGACCAAGCTCCTCCTGGACGTGGGGGTCCGGGATCTCGTCGTCCTGGACTCCCGCGGAATTCTCGGCCCTGGGCGACCCGATCTGAGCGGTCAGAAGAAGGTGCTGGCCGAACGGACCAACCCGCGCCACCTAGCGGGGGGAGTCACCGAAGCGCTGCGTGATGCCGAGGTCTTCGTGGGCGTCAGTGGCGGAACCCTCAGCGAGGAGTCCCTGGCAGGTATGGCGCCCAGCAGCGTGATCTTCGCGCTCGCCAACCCGACCCCCGAGGTCGACCCGGCCCTGGCCCAGCAATACGCGGCGATCGTCGCCACCGGACGATCGGACTTCCCCAACCAGATCAACAATGTGCTCGCCTTCCCCGGCATCTTCCGGGGTGCCTTGGACGCTGGCGCTCGGGTGATCACGCGGGAGATGAAAATCGCTGCGGCCCATGCCATCGCCGATCTGGTCGTAAAACCTACGGCCGCCGAGATTGTGCCCAGTGTCTTCGATGACCGCGTGGCCCCGGCTGTCGCTGCTGCGGTCCGATCCGCGCTGCCGGGAGCCGCCCGGGTCGGCTGATAATATGGCCCCACGTGGGAAAGCGCCGGGCGTCCGGGACCCCATGGCGCCCCCTGCTTCCGAAGGATGTCATGACTCCTATCGCCGATCCGCGCTCTGCCATGTTCATCGAAGAGCGGCCGTGGGGCACCTTCGAACAGTTCTGTCTCAACGAGCCGACGACGGTGAAGATCATCACCGTGCAGCCAGGTCATCGGCTCTCGTTGCAAACCCATTCGACGCGCGCCGAGTTTTGGCGCATCCTGGACGGCTCGTTGGATGTCACGGTCGCGCAGGAGACTCAGCGTGCGTCGGCGGGTGCCTCGTTCTGGATCCCGGTGGGCACGGCGCACCGGTTGAGCAACCCCACGGCGACGCCGGGGCGGGTGCTAGAGATCGCGTTTGGCGAGTTCGACGAAGGCGACATCGAACGCCTCCACGACGATCACGGCCGCTAACCGCGCCGCGCGCCGCGGGTGGGGGCTACTCCTGCTCGAACGGGTCATCCAGCCGGGCAAGCCACGATGCCAGTCGTTCGACAGGCACCTCGAATTCCGGGTGCTCGTCGACGAAGGTGCGCAACTGATCGGCCACCCACGCGAGGCTGACCTCCTCCTCGCCGCGGCGCTCCTGAAGTTCTTCGATGCCCCGATCGGTGAAGTACATCAGCGTTCGAAGGCGGCATCGAGCAGCTCCTGCCCGCTGGCCACCTCGACCACGCCGGCCTGCCGGAAGGCCCCGCGCCACACCGCCTCCCTCGAGGCCAGCGCCGCCGTGTGCGAGGTCGCCGCCCGGGCCCCCGCCTCCGACCGTCCGGTCTTGAGCACGACGACCACGCACTGGCCATCGATGCCGTCAACGGCCTCCCACCAGCCCGCCGGGGATGCGGGGTCGATATCGCTCAGGACGACGATTCCGTCAACAACGAGCTGCAGACTGTCGTGAGTGATGAGGACATCAGTTCGCGAAACGGCGAGATCCTCGACGCCGTATCGCTTCCAGCCCGACGCCAGCAACTCCGGGAAGAGCTGATGAGCGACACTGGTCGTCGCGGTGAGGGTGGGCGTGGGGAGCGGCCCAGGGATCAGGGTCTTGGCGTACACGGCATACCTCCAAGCGTGGGAGAGCGCTGGTGACGAGCGTCCCGGCAATCGTGACATCGAGGTCTGACACCGGTGGAGGCGAGGTGCACGGCATACCTGCCGGTCGTGGGGCGATCACGGTCCTGGTGCATGCTCAAAGCGAAGGTTGGGGTCGGG
>CALLZC010000110.1 GCA_937858995.1 uncultured Nostocoides sp. | reverse complement strand
TCAAGCAGAAGACGGCATACGAGATAGGAGTCCGTCTCGTGGGCTCGGAGATGTGTATAAGAGACAGGGCCAGCGCGGTGGTCATGCGGTTGCGGTGTGCCGATCAGCCCTTGACCGCACCCGAGGTCATGCCCCGGATGAAGTAGCGCTGCAGCGACAGGAACACCAGGATCGGGACGACGATCGCCACGAACCCGGCGGCCGGGATCAATTCGCGACCCTGGCCCGTCTGACCCTGCAAACCCTGCAGGGCGACGGTGAGAATCGTGTTGTCACCACGGCCGAGGAAGATCAGTGCGACGAGCAGGTCGTTCCACACCCACAAGAACTGGAAGATGGCGAAGGAGGCCAACGCCGGGGTGCTCATCGGGATGATGAGCTTCCAGAAGGTGGTGAAGTGGCTGGCGCCGTCGATCTTGGCGGACTCGATGATGGCCTTCGGCAGCCCCGCCATGTAGTTGCGCAGGATGTAGACCGCCAGTGGCATACCGAAGCCGATGTGGGCGAGCCACACGGCCGCGAAGGTGTTGTTCATCCCCAGCGCGCCGTAGAGCTTGAGCAGCGGCACCAGGGCGACCTGGTTGGGAACCACCAACAGGGCCACGATGATCACGAACATGACATCGCGGCCACGCCACTCCATGAAGGTGAAGGCGTAGGCAGCGAAGGCGGCGATCAGGATCGGGATCACCGTGGCGGGGACCGTCACGATGAAGCTGTTGATGAAGGCCCGCCCCATGTTGGTCCCGGAGGCGTTCTCGCCCAGCACCTGGGTGTAGTTGCTCAGCGTCCACACCGTGGAGTCGAACGGGTTCTTGACGATGCTCCACCAGCCGGAATTCAGCTGGGCGTCGCGGCTGCGGAAGGAGTTGATCAGTAGGCCGACAACGGGCAGCAGCCAGGCGATACAGATCGCCGTGAGCCCGATCTTGACGATCAGGCTGGCCTTGCCGCCGGTGTCACCTTCCTTGCTGACCTTGAGGACCTGCTGGTCCTCGGCGGGAGTACCGGTGCCTGGCTGGATGGCGGTGGTCATCGGTTGGCCTCCTCAGCCTTGAAGTGGCGCACCTGGTAGATCAGGACCGGGATGATCGCGATCATCAGGAGCACGACGATGGCGGCGGCATATCCACTGTTGTTGTTCGTGAACATCTCGTTGTAGAACCGCCGGCCGATGACATCGGTGTTGAAGGCGCCATTGGTCGTGACATAGACGATGTCGAAGATCTTCATGACGCCGATGAGCACGGTGATGAAGACCGTCAGAACCGTTCCCCACACCTGCGGAAGGATGATGCTGAAGAAGATCCGCTTCTCACCGGCCCCGTCGATGCGCCCGGCCTCGATGGTGTCATCGGGCACGGACTTGATAGCCGCCGAGAGCAGCACCATCGAGTAGCCGACCTGCGTCCAGATGAAGATGATCATCAGCAGAATCGAGTTGAAGTGCAGCTTCTCCACGCCATACCAGAAGACTGGATCGCGACCGAACCACTCGCGGATGGCATTGAGCAGCCCGGTCTGGGCGGTGCCTACGGGCTGCGACTCGTAGATGGCCCGCCAGATGGTGGCGGCACCGACCATGCTGATCGCCATCGGCAAGAAGATGATCGTCTTGCTCAACTTCTCACCCCGCGGCGCCAGGCGGTCGGCGAGGGTTGCCACGCCGAGACCGAGGATGACACACGCGGCTGGGACGATGATGATCCACAGCAGGTTGTTGAACAGCGTCTGCAGGAAGCTGCTGTCGGTGAGGATGTCCGTGTAATTCTTCAGACCGACATATGCGGTGGCATTGGCGTTCGCGAAGGAGTACTGAATCGTCACGATGGCCGGATAGATGAGATAGACGCCGATTGCGAGGATCGCGGGGCCGGCGAAGGCCCACGGCTTGATCTTGTCCTCCCACTTGCCGCCGATGGTTTCGGTGAGCTTGTTGAGGATCCAGAAGAGGATCATCGCCCCGCCGATACCGCCGGCGATCGCGAGGAGTGCGTTGAGAATCTTGATGACCACGCCCGGTGCTCCTTTCCGTAGGACGAGGGACCGATCTATCCGATGGGGGCCGACCGGGTCGGCTCGGCCCCCATCGGATCAGGTCAGCTGGCGGCCGGGTAGCTCTTGTCGATATTGGCCAGCATGGTGTCCAGGTCCTCCTGGCCGTTGAGCCACTTGACCGGCTCCGTCCAGAAGGTCCCGGCGCCCACCTTGGCCGGCATCAGGTCCGAGCCGTCGAAGCGCGCGGCGGAGGAGCTGTAGAGGACATCCTTGGCGATGGTCTGCAGCGTCTTGCTCGGGTAGAGCGCGACATCGAAGGTCTTGTGCGGGGAGAAGTAGCCCGCCTTGCCGACCTCTACGCCATTGTCCTTGCTCGCGATGAAGTTGCGCAGCGCGAGGGTGTTCTTGTCGTTGTTGAACGCCGCAGCGAGGTCGCCGCCGACGAGGACGGGGTTGTTGCCGGCCTCCTTGGCGGGGAAGGCGCCGACGCCGACCTTGGTGTCGAGGGCCGACAGGACGTCGTCGGGGAAGCCGCCCGCGCCGGCGATGAAGGTCGCCTGCTTGAAGAGGTAGCAGCCGGGCGGCGTGCGGAAGAGCGCGTTGCCGCCGGTCTGGAAGTTCGTCGAGACGATGGCCTTGGTGCCACCGAGGACATTGCCCTCGGTGAAGGCGAGCTTCTGGAAGTACTCGAAGGCCTCCTTGACCGCCGGGTCGGTGAACTTCAGCTCGCCCTTGACCCACTTGTCGTAACCCTCGGGCCCGGCGGTGCGCAGGACGAGGTCCTCGATCCAGTCCGTGATCGGCCAACCGGTGGCCTGGCCGGACTCGGCGGCGATGCACCAGGGGGTCTTGCCACTGTCCCGGATGGTGTCGGTGACGCTCAGCAGCTGATCCATGGTCTCCGGGAAGGCCTCGCCGGTCGCCTTCCAGGCGGCCTGGTCGTACCAGAGCAGCGACTTGACGGACACCGCGGACGGCAGGCCATAGACCTTGCCGTCGTCACAGGTGCCGGACTCCACGAAGCCGGGGACCAGGGTCGCCTTGGCCGTGGTGACTGTGGCGTCGTCGAAGGCCAGGACCTTGCCCTGCTCCGAGAGGTCGCACATGACGCCGGGCTGCGGGAACAGACCGATGTCGGGCGGGCTGCCACCGGCGACCCGGGTCTTGATCTCGGTGTCCCAGGAGCCGGCCTTGGTGAACTTGACGGTGAAGCCGCTCGTGGCGGCGAAGGCCTTGAGGTCGGCCTGGAATGCGGTCTCCTGCTGATTGCCGAAGCCGTACATCACCTCGACCTCGGCCTTGCCCGGTCCTTCGGCGGTGCCGGTCGCGCCGGTAGCGGTGCCACCGCCACCCCCGAGGCAGCCTGCCGTCGCGGCTACCGCGCTGAAGGCCACCCCGGCCGTGATGAAGCGTCTTGCGCCCATGTATGTCGTCTCCTTGACTTCTGGCGTGGACGTCCGCCGTCAAGAATGGCGACGGCGCGGTTCCACTACTCCCGCCCCGGGATGGACGGGTGACGGCTGAACGATGCTCCGCCGGCGGGACGCCCGTCAAGGAACTCGCCGGATCGTGGGCCGATTGGCGCGTGGCCGTATCCAAACTGTTATGGAAACGCTTACATTGACCCCTCTAGACGTGGCTGACGTCGCCGAGCCGGGCTCAGTCGCCCTGGACCCGAGCGATCCACTTCTCGACCTCGGCGCTGCTGCGCGGCAGGTGTCCGGACAGGTTCTCGTGGCCGGTTGCGGTCACCAGGACGTCGTCCTCGATCCGCACCCCGATGCCGCGGAAGCGCTCGGGTGCCAGAGTGTCGTCGGACTTGAAATACAGGCCCGGCTCGACCGTCAGGACCATCCCCGGCCGCAACTCTGCGTCCAGATACTCCGAGCGCGTGGCGAGGGCACAGTCGTGGACGTCCAGACCCAGGTGGTGGCTGGTCCCGTGGACCATCCACCGGCGGTGGTACTGCCCGTGCTCGGTGTCCAGGCTGGCCGCCACGTCGATTCCATCGGGAAGCAAGCCCCAGGCATAGAGGTGTTCGGCGATCACCCGAATCGCCGCCGCGTGAATGTCGCTGAAGGTGTTGCCGGGCGCAACGGCCGCGAGGCCGGCCTGCTGCGCGGCATACACGGCGTCGTAGATCTCGCGCTGCGCCGGGGTGAAGCTTCCGCTCACCGGAAGCGTGCGGGTGATGTCTGCGGTGTAGAGCGCGTCGACCTCCACGCCGGCATCCAAGAGGATCAGGTCATCGTCGGCGATGTCGCCGGTGTTGCGGATCCAGTGCAGGGTGTTGGCGTGATCGCCGGCGGCGCAGATCGAGTCGTAGCCCACCCCATTGCCCTGATGGCGCGCCTCGCGGGCGAAGGTGCCCTCGACCCAGCGTTCCCCACGGCCGCGGCCGTTCAGGGTGGGCAACTCGGCAATGACCGCCTCGAATCCGTCGCCGGTGGCCGCGACCGCAGCGCGGAGCTGCTCCACCTCATAGTCGTCCTTGATCATCCGGGCGTAGGAGATGTCGTGGGCGAGTTCGTCATCGGCCACCTCCGCCTCCTGCTGATCCCGGCCCTGCGCGACCCGCAGCGCGTCGAGCTGGCCGGTCAGCTCGTGATCGGCGTCGCGGACCACCCGGACGAGCACGTGCGCCGCGTCCTTGGTGGCGGCATCGAGGAAGCCGTCGATGTGCGCGGCCGAGAGCCCCAATTCGGCCTCGATGTCCGCCAGGCTGGGCCGGGGGCCGACCCAGAACTCGCCATAGCGTGCGTCGCCGAAGAACTCATCGCTGTCTCGGGTGGCGAGCGGACGGAAGTACAGGATGGCGTCATGGCCGTCCGCGTTCGGCTCCAAAACCAGGACCGCATCCGGCTCCCGATCCGCGCCCAGTCCGCTCAGGTACGCAAAGGCCGTATGCGGTCGGAAGACGTAGTCGCAGTCGTTGCTGCGCACCTTCAGCCCCCCCGCCGGCACCACCAGGCGCTGCCCCGGATAGGCGGCGCTCAGGGCCGCCCGGCGGCGCGCGGCATAGTCCGCCGCAGGGGAGCGCGCCGGGGGCGCATCGGAGCGTGGTGCCCACCCGGTCGTGACGAAGGCGCGGAACTCATCGGTGGTCACCCGGGGACGGTTGTCGGCAGCCTTTTGTCGTTCGCTCACATCGGCATGCTGTCATGCTGCCGCGACGACGGCTACCCGGTCGCGGCACTCCCTATGGCTCAGGCCCCGGGGTCCGGACGGGTGGGCCAGTTCCGGTC
>CALLZC010000109.1 GCA_937858995.1 uncultured Nostocoides sp. | reverse complement strand
TAGGAGTCCGTCTCGTGGGCTCGGAGATGTGTATAAGAGACAGGCGGAAGGTCTGCTAGCAGAGGTTCGTCAAGGGGGTTCGGGGTCACCGCGCGCAAGCTGCGGGTCCAGCATGGCCGGGTGGTAGCGGTGGCGGGCGTGGACCTGACCCTGCCTGCGGGGCGGGTGACCGCGCTCATGGGACGCAATGGCGCCGGCAAGTCGTCGCTGCTGTGGGCATTGCAGGGGGCGGGAACGCGCAGCGGCGGCCAGGTCGCGCTGGCCGACGGCACCGACCCGGCGACCCTCAAGCCCGCCCAGCGGCGCTCCCGGGTCGGGCTGGTCCCCCAGAGCGCGACCGATCTGCTCTATCTCGACTCCGTTGCCGCGGAATGCCATCAGGCTGACCTGGAGTCGAATCGTCCGGCCGGATCGGGCGCAGCACTCCTGGCGCGGCTCGCCCCCGGGATCCCCGGCGATCGCCACCCCCGTGACCTGTCCGAGGGCCAGAAGCTCGCGCTCGTCCTCGCCGTCCAACTGAGCGCCCAACCCGAGGTGGCGCTCCTCGACGAGCCCACCCGCGGGCTGGACTACCCGGCCAAGGAGCGGCTCGCGCAGCTGCTCCGTGGACTCGCGGACGACGGCCATACGGTCGTGGTCTCGACCCACGACGTGGAGTTCGTGGCCGAGTCGGCCGACGAGGTCGTCGTCATGGCGGACGGCGACATCGTCGCCCAGGGCCTGTGTGCCGAGGTGATCGCCGCGAGTCCGGCGTTCGCGCCCCAGGTGGCCAAGATCCTGGCACCGGTGCCGCTCCTGACGCTCACCCAGGTGCGCGCCGCCTTCGCGGAGTTGCAGGTATGACGTCCGCTCCCCCGCGTCGGATCACCGCGGTCACGCTGCGGCCCAAGTCAATTGCGGCGATCACCCTCGTCAGCGTCGCCGGACTCATTGCCTTCGGGTGGCCACTCATCGTCGACCCCGGCTCCGGGCTCGCGCACGGCGGCGACGCTCCCTTGGTCTTCGCCCTGCTGCTGCCCTTGCTGCTCGCCGTGGTGCTCGCGGAGATCGCCGAGGGCGGACTCGACGTCAAGGCCGTGGCCCTGCTGGGGGTGCTGTCGGCCATTGGTGCGGTGTTGCGCCCGCTGGGGGCCGGAACTGCCGGTGTGGAACTGGTCTTCTTCCTCCTCGTGCTCGCCGGTCGCGTCTTCGGGGCCGGCTTCGGCTTCGTCCTCGGGGCCACGACGCTCTTTGCGTCGGCCCTGATCACCGGCGGGGTCGGCCCATGGCTGCCCTACCAAATGCTTGGCGCGGCGTGGGTGGGTCTCGGCGCGGGTCTGCTGCCGCGGGCTCGGGGGCGCGCCGAGATTGCGCTGCTCGCGGCATACGGCATGGTGGCGGGGCTGGCCTATGGCTGGTTGCTCAACTTCTCGTTCTGGCCCTTCGCTATCGGCACCGGCACCGGGCTGTCGTTCGAGGCGGGCGCGCCCGCCCTGGAGAATCTGCACCGGTTCGCGCTCTTTTCGCTCGCCACCAGCCTCGGCTGGGATCTGGGTCGGGCCATCACCAATGTTGTGCTCATCACCGTGACCGGCACGGCGGTCTTGGGGGCGCTGCGGCGGGCGGCGCGGCGGGCGTCCTTCGCGGCGGCCCCCGCGTTCGATCCAGTGATAGAAAGGCGCACATGACAGCCCCGGACGTCGAGAGCCACCCATCCTGGCTGAGCCAAGAGGACCTCGCTTCGGTCCGTGAGCGGATGCCGATCCTCTATGTCGATGCCATTCCGGTGCGCGTGGACGGCGGCGGACGCGTTACGGGGATCGGGCTGCTGCTGCGGGCCTCGGACAATGGGCGCATCGCGCGCGAAATCGTCTCCGGCCGGGTCCTCTTCCACGAGCGGATCCGCGACGCCCTGCTGCGGCACCTGGAAAAAGATCTGGGATCGATGGCTCTGCCGCAAATCCCGGCCAGTCCGGCGCCGTTCACGATCGCCGAGTATTTCCCCACGCCCGGCGTGACCGCCTTCCACGACCCCCGCCAGCACGCGGTGTCGCTCGCGTTCATTGTGCCGGTGGCGGGCGATTGCGCCCCGCAGCGCGATGCGCTCGACCTGGCCTGGCTCTCCCCCGACGAGGTCTTGAGTCCCACCTTCCTCGCGGAGATGGAGGGTGGTCACGGGGTCCTCTTGCGCCAGGCGATGGCGCATCTCGGGTATGCCGTGTGAGCACCCCCGCGCGTGCCCTCAGCCCGCGCCCAATTCGTAGTCGACGGTCACCGGTGCGTGGTCGCTGATCCGCACCCCGTCGACCTCCCGATCCACCCATCCACGCACGGCGGATCGGGCCAGCCGGGGCGAGGCGAAGTGGTAGTCGATGCGCCACCCGATGTCAGCGGCATACGAGTTCCCCAGCCAGGACCACCACGTATAGGGGCCCGGCACCTGCGGATGCAGTTCTCGGATGACGTCCACGAGCGTCCGAGGACCGATCAGTTCCTCGAGCCAGGCGCGTTCGGCAGGCAGGAAGCCCACCGCGTTCTTGCTGCGGCGCCACGCGGCGAGGTCCAGCTCGCGGTGCGCGACGTTGAAGTCGCCCATCACGAGGAACTCACGCCCACGAGCGGACGCCCACCGACGTGAGCGTTGCAGGTGCCGGCTCAGGCCGTGCGTGAAGCGCTGCTTGCTCTCATAGGCCGCTCCCTGGTCGGGCCGTTCACGCATCCGTTCGGGGATCTGCAGGTGCGCGGGCAGGCCACCCTTGGGGACGTAGACCGAGGCCACCGTCACCGGCGCCTCGGCGAGATCGACTTCGAGATAGCGACCCTGGTCGACGGCCGCACGCAGCTCTCTGGCGATGGTGAAGTCGTAGCCCTCGGGACGCAGCGTTCGCACCGCCGCCGGAGGCTCGCGGGTGAGGACCGCGACCCCGTTGCGCCCCGCCCGGGTCCCCGCATCGTAGGCCGCGTGGTAGCCCCCGAAGGCATCTCCCGGAAGCGCAGCTTCCGGGCAGCGGACCTCTTGCAGCGCAACGACATCGGGTGCCGTCCGCGCCAGCCAGCGCGCGAAGCCGCGGCGCTGGGCGGCGCGAATCCCATTGACATTGACCGTGGCGACCCGCATCCGCCAGATCCTATGAGGGCGCCGGCTCACCACGAGACAGCTAGGAGTTGAACTGATCCTTCGTACGGGTCATATCGTGAAGGTCCCGCTCGGCCGCCTCCTGCGGAGTAGGCGCCGTGCCACCGAGCCGGGCTGGCAGGTAGCGCAGGTCGGCGCCGGTCAGGGTGGGGTAGGCAGCCTGCTGGCGCTCGAGTTGCGCGAGCATGGCCGCCCGGAGTCGCTGCGCCCCCTCCTCGACATTGCCGCCCTTAGGAACCCAGATCGGCTCCCCGACCTCGATGAAGATGGGTATGCCGCTGCGGCCCCGATGCTTCGGCGCCTCCTTGGTCCACAGACGCTGGGCCCCCCAGAGCGTCGTGGGGAGCAGCGGGACGCCTGCGTCGCGCGCCATCCGAACCGCGCCGGACTTGAAAGGCTTCAGTTCGAAGGATCGAGACATCGTTGCCTCGGGAAAGACTCCCACGATCTCGCCGGCCTTGAGCAGCCGCAGCGACTCGCGATAGGAACTCGCTCCGGCATGGCGGTCGACCGGGATGTGCTTCATGGAGCGCATGAGCGGACCCGCGATCCGGTGCTCGAAGATCGACTGCTTGGCCATGAACCGGACGTAGCGCTTCGATTTCACCGCTGCCAGCCCGGCGAAGGTGAAATCGAAGTAGCTCAAGTGATTGATGGCCATCACCGCGCCGCCCGTGGTCGGGACATGCTCCTCCCCCACGATGGTGAACTGCAGTCCCTGGGCCTTGAAGACTCCCTTTGCTATCCGGACGACCGGCCCGTAGACGCGCTCCATGGGCCCAGGCTACGGGCGGGCGCTCGCACGTGCCAGGACCTACGGGCCACGAACACGCCGAGGGGGTGCTTGTCGGTGGCGGAATCTAGGGTGGGCCCGTGGCCCTGCACGTGCACCGTGGGACGCGAGCCGACCTCCTTGCCGAGGACCTCGCGGCCATCCTTGCCGTGCCCCCCCACGATCCCTTCGCGCCGGAGATCGTGATCGTGCCCGCCCGGGGAGTGGAGCGCTGGCTCACCCAGCGGCTATCGCACCGGCTGGGCGCATTGCACGGCGACGACGGGGTCTGCGCGGGGGTCCAGTTCCTATCACCCAACTCGTTGGTGACCCTGCTCCTCGGCACCGATCGCGACGACCCCTGGCTGCCCGACCAACTGCTCTGGCCGCTGCTTTCCACGATCGACACCAGCCTCGATGAGGAGTGGGCGCACAGCCTCGCGGCGCACCTGGGGCATCATCAAGACGGCGCGGCCGGCCGCCTCCGGGCAGGCCGCCGGTACTCCGTGGCCCGGCGCCTGGCCGGCCTGTTCCATGGGTATGCGGTGCAGCGCCCCAACCTATTGCTCGCCTGGGAGACCGGCCCCGTCGGCGACTCCTGGGGTGATGGCGCGGGGGGCGTGCTCCCGGCGGACCTCGCCTGGCAGCCGCACCTGTGGCGAGCGCTGACCCGGGTGGTGCCCGGTCCCACACCGGTGGCGCGACACGCGGCGACGGTGAGCGCCCTACGGGACGGATCGCAGGTCGGGGTGCTGCCGGCCCGGCTCTCGCTCTTCGGGCACACCCGACTGGCGCGCACCGAACTCGACCTGCTCGACGCCCTGGGCCAGCACCGGGAGGTGCACCTGTTCTTGCCGCACCCCTCCCCCCGCCTATGGGACGAACTCGCCGACGAGATTGCCGTTTCGGGCCCGGTGCCCCGGTCTCAGGACCGCACCGTCTTGTCCGTGCAGCACCCATTGCTTGCTTCTCTGGGCCGCGATATCCGTGAGGTGCAGCGCGCTCTGCAAGCCACAACCGCCAGCACCAGTCTCGCCCTCGGGGCCACCCCGCCCGAGGCACCCCATACCTGGTTGCAGTGGCTGCAATCCGATGTGCGCCTGGATCGGCAACCGAGCCTTCTGGAAGCACGCCAGCGCGGAATCAACCCGCACGACAACACTATTCAAGTGCATGCATGCCACGGGCCGGCCCGACAGGTGGAGGTGCTGCGCGAGGCGCTGCTAGGGCTGTTGGCCGACGATCCCAGCCTGGAACCCCGCTCCATCCTGGTCATGTGCCCGGATATCGAGCTGTCTCTTATACACATCTGACGCTGCCGACGAATAGAGAGGTGTAGATCTCGGTGGTCGCCGTAT
>CALLZC010000108.1 GCA_937858995.1 uncultured Nostocoides sp. | reverse complement strand
TTTTCAAGCAGAAGACGGCATACGAGATAGGAGTCCGTCTCGTGGGCTCGGAGATGTGTATAAGAGACAGATGCGGAGCAACCCTGCGCCAGCGTTGCGGAGCTGCGCGAGCTGCGTCTGGCGCTCGCGCGTGCCCGGGTCGAGGTGCGCATCGCCGCCGATGAGTCGATTCGCAAGGCCGGCGACCCGCTCCTGGTGGCCCGCCGCGAGGCCGCGGATCTGATCGTCGTCAAGGTCGCCCCGCTCGGCGGGGTCGCCCATGCGCTGACCATCGTCGCCGACTGCGGCCTGCCCGCGGTTGTCTCCTCGGCGCTGGACACCTCCGTCGGCATCAGCGCGGGCGTGGCGTTGGCCGCCGCCCTGCCTGCCCTGGACGGGGCCTGCGGGTTGGGCACGGTCGCGCTGCTGGATGGCGATGTCACGCGTCGTCCCCTGACCCCAGTCGCCGGGATGCTGCGGCCTGGCCGGGTGACGGTGGACCGAGAACTGGTGCACGCGTATGCGGCTGAGCAGGCCCGGGTGCGCTGGTGGCAGGATCGAGTTCGGGCCTGCTGGGCCGAGCTGCCACCGCACCGTCAGGGGTGAGTCTGCCCGGCGGGCTCAGGAGCTCGCCGAGGTGAGTTCAATATGCGCCGGCCACGCCGGATCGGCGTTTCCCCGGTGGTTTGCCGCCGCCTCGATGGGGGGGAAGCCTGCCTGGGTCAGGCGCCGAGATACCTCATCGCGCTCGGGGTCCTCACCCTGCTGGCCCGCCGGGATCGCCACGTGGAGGATCTGCGTACGGCGCTGGAGCAGGGTCATCCGGACCGGGACGGCATCGAGGTGGTCCCCGCCCAATTCGGCGCGTCGAATCCGCGCAGCGATCCGCGCCGCCTGTTGCGCAAGGATGACCGCATCCGCGCTGATCCGGGTCGGTGACGCGGGCAACCCCGCGGCCAGGTTCGCCGCGAACGGGACGATCCGCTCGTGCCACAGCTGCCCGACCTGAGATGCCAACTCTCGAGGCGTTGTGTTGTTGTCGATCAACACGTCGGCCGCTGCACGTCGCTGCGCATCGCTGGCCTGGACCGTGATCCGCCGCAGGACATCCGCCAGATCCAGGCCTCTCTGGTCGACCAACCGGCGGATCCGGCGTTCCGGGTCGGCGAGGACGGCGATGACCAGGTGGTATTCCGGCGACATCCGTTTCTCCACGAGCAGCGGCATGTCGTGCACGGCGATGGCATCCGCAGGCAGGGCGGCGAACTGTTCGTTCGTAGCGGCCCAGATCCGCGGGTGGGTAATCGCCTCGAGGTCCTGCAATGCCTGGGCGTCGGAAAAGGCGATGCGCGCAAGAGCGGCACGGTCCAACGAACCATCGGCAAGCAGCACGCGCGGACCAAAACGCGCGCCGATCTCGAGCAGGGCTGCTGACCCCGGCTGCACGATGTCGCGGGCAATCGCGTCGGCATCGATGAGATGAGCGCCGCGCTCGCGCAGCAAGGCGGCGACGGTGGACTTGCCCGAACCCATACCCCCGCACAGCCCGATCCGCATCATGTTCCCACCTTAGCCAGCCGCCGAATCGCTTGGTTTGACTGGCAATCCGCCGGGCGCGGTGGCACACTCCTGGAGTCAGCCCCCAGACCCAATCGCTGGCGCGCGGTGCCTCAAAGTTCGCCGCGCGAAGGTGAGCGAGGAATGCTTCCACTATGCGCACTTCGACCACGGCGATCGCTGCCGCCACCCTGGCCCTCATCGCAGGGACCGGGGGCGCCGGGGCGGCGGCCCCGGCCTCCGAGAATCCGGCCATCAGTTCGCCAGTGCTGGCGGCGGCACCCGCCGCGACCAAGGCCGAACCGGCCTATCTCACACTGCTTTTCGGGCGCACTCAGTGGGCGGCCGCGGACCGGCTGTGCAAGCCGCTGCCCAATGTCGTCACCCTCGGACGGGTCGCTGTCCTGATGAAGGATCGCGGGCGCTCCGGCGTAGGCAATGTCGTGGTCAAGCGGCATGGCGTCACCCAGTCCTGCTTCTCCAACTACGTCATCAGCCCGTCCTGGAACGATCTGACCCAATTGCGCACCCAGTTCGGCTGGAGCTTCACCAGCGCCGGGATGCAGTATCTCGACATGACGAAGCTCACGCCCACCCAGCAGCATGCGGAGGCCTGCGGTTCGGTGGGCGCTCTGGCGCGGCGCGGGCATACCCGCGCCTGGGGCTTGTTCGCCTATCCGAACAACAAGATCAGCGACAAGATCCAGAGCCAGGTCGTCAAGAAGTGCTTCGCATTCGGACGCGTCTATGGCAACGCCTTCACCAGCAAGACCGCCGGGACGGCCTGGCCGAACTGGCAGACGACCGTCTCCGTCAACGGGGGTCGGTGCGCCGACACCACCCAGGACTGCAGCACCAAGCCCTATGGGACGACCTATATGACGCCCGCCCAGCTGATCCCCAAGGTGCGCGTCACCCCGGGCTCCTGGTCGACCCTGCAGTTCTACCGCTTCGTCACCGGGACCAGTTCACCCGGCACCGCCATGCAGTGGAACTGCACCGGCCCGGAGAACACCCACTGGACCTCGGACGCGGAAATGTACTGCGTGCGCGTCTTGGACGCCATCCCCAGCACGGTCACTGTCAGCGACCCCGCGACGATCGCGACCGCGTGGGGCGTGGCACCCTCGAGCTGACCCAGCACCTCCGCATACGGAATCGGCCCGTCACCCCCAGGAGGTGACGGGCCGATTCGGCTGTGCCGTAGGCGTTAGTTGCCGGTGAGCTTCTCGCGCAACGCGGCCAGGGCCTCGTCGGATGCGAGGGTGCCCTCGGCGACCGGGGCGCTGGTCTCGCCCGTGGACGAGGAGTATGACGAGGGGGCCTCCCCCGCCGTCTCGACGGCTTCGGCATCCGCCTTGGCCGCAGCCTCGACCTGGGTGCGGTGGGCTTCCCAACGGGCGTGGGCGTCGGCGTACTGCTTCTCCCACGTCTCACGCTGCTTGTCGTAGCCCTCGAGCCACTGCTCGGTCGCCGGGTCGAAGCCCTCGGGGTACTTGTAGTTGCCGTTCTCGTCGTACTCCGCCGCCATGCCGTAGAGCGTCGGGTCGAACTCGGTGAGATTGGCGGCATCCTCGTTGGCCTGCTTGAGCGACAGGCTGATCCGACGGCGCTCCAAGTCGATGTCGATGACCTTGACGAAAATCTCGGTCCCGACCGTGACGACCTGCTCCGGCAGTTCCACGTGGCGCTCGGCCAGTTCGGAGATGTGGACCAGACCCTCGATGCCGTCCGCAACGCGCACGAAGGCACCAAAGGGCACCAGCTTGGTGACCTTGCCCGGCACGACCTGACCGATGGCGTGGGTGCGCGCGAAGTGCTGCCACGGGTCTTCCTGCGTCGCCTTCAGCGACAGCGAAACCCGCTCTCGGTCCATGTCGACATCCAGGACCTCGACGGTGACCTCGTCACCCACCTCGACGACCTCGGACGGGTGATCGATGTGCTTCCAGGACAGCTCCGAGACGTGCACGAGACCGTCCACGCCGCCGAGATCGACGAAGGCGCCGAAGTTGACGATGCTGCTGACGACACCCGAGCGGACCTGACCCTGCTGCAACTCGCGCAGGAAGGTGGTACGAACCTCGGACTGGGTCTGTTCGAGCCAGGCGCGGCGCGAGAGAACCACATTGTTGCGGTTCTTGTCGAGCTCGATGATCTTGGCTTCGATCTCCTTGCCGACATACGGCTGGAGGTCGCGCACGCGGCGCATCTCCACCAACGATGCCGGCAGGAAGCCACGCAACCCGATGTCGAGGATGAGGCCACCCTTGACGACCTCGATGACCGTGCCCTTGACGACACCGTCCTCCTCCTTGACCTTTTCGATCGTGCCCCACGCCCGCTCGTATTGCGCGCGCTTCTTGGACAGGATCAGTCGGCCTTCCTTGTCCTCCTTCTGGAGAACCAGGGCCTCGATCTCGTCACCGACGGTGACGACCTCGGACGGGTCGATGTCGTGCTTGATGGACAGCTCGCGCGAGGGGATGACGCCCTCGGTCTTGTAGCCGATGTCGAGCAGGACCTCGTCCCGGTCGACCTTGACGACGCGTCCTTCGACGATGTCGCCGTCGTTGAAGTTCTTGATGGTCTGGTCAATGGCGGCCAGCAGCTCTTCCTCAGTGCCGATGTCGTTGATGGCGATCTGAGGGGCGGTCGAGACGACCGAAGTTGCAGTCATGTAGAAGGGGCTCCGATGCGGACAGTTAATGTGATGGGACAGGACGTGTGCACGCGCAGCGCAAAGAGCGCACACGTGTGCGAAACGCCACTCTACTGGCCGCCCCCATGCCCTGCCAAACCGCCCACGTCGACGTCAGGACCCCTCACCCATGACGCAATCAACGCAGCCACCGGACGCGACCCGGGTCAGCCGCGAGCGCATCGGCCACGCCGAGTCGCTCGCCGCCCAGCGCCGGTGGTGGGACCTCGAGGCGGTGCCCTACTACGCCGAGCATGGCGCCTTCCTCGGTGATCGCAACTTTGTCTGGGGACCCGAAGGCTGGACCGAAGACGAGTTGCGGTTGCTGGCGCCGGCGGGGCTGACGCCGCGCGAACCGGTGCTGGAGATCGGCTCCGGCGCCGCTCAATGCGCCCGCTGGCTGCGCAACCAGGGGGTGGCGGCGCTCGCCAGCGATCTGTCGGCGGGCATGCTGTCCCGGGCGCGGGACATCGATGGCGAGCACGCCGATGCCCTGCCGCTGATCCAGTGCGATGGCGCGCGGCTACCCTTCGCGGACGCGAGTTTCGGGACCGTTTTCACTGCCTACGGGGTCCTGCCGTTCGTCGCCGACTCGGCCCGGGTGGTGCGCGAGGTGGCCCGAGTGCTGGTCCCTGGTGGACGCTTCGTCTTCTCGACCACCCACCCGATCCGATGGGTCTTCCCGGACGAGCCCGGGCCTGCCGGGCTGCAGGCGCAGCAGAGCTATTGGGACACCCGCCCGTATGTCGAGCGCGACCACCGCGGGCGCGTCACCTATGTCGAGCATCACCGCACCCTCGGGGAGCGGATCCGCGAGATCGTCGCCGCGGGCCTGGTCGTGTCGGATCTCCTCGAGCCGACCTGGCCGGAGCGCAACGAGCAGGAATGGGGTGGGTGGTCCCCGTTGCGCGGAAGCGTCATACCCGGGACCGCCATCTTCGTGTGCGACAAGCCCGCCGTGTCCGACACGCCCCGAGCGTCCGACACGCAGCAGACCTAGCGCGGGTCCGCACAGCCAGGCTGTGCGGACCCGCGGACGACGGCACCGAACGGCGGCGCGCCGATGCCGTTTCCGGCTAGTCCATCTCCTCCAGTTCCTTGCCCTTGGTCTCGGTGACCCACTTCCAGACGAAGACGAAGGACAAGGCGGCGCACACGGCATAGAAGCCGTAGGCCAGTCCCAGGTCCTCACGCAACCGCGGGAAGGACACCGTGATCAGCCAGTTGGCCACCCACTGAGCCGCGGCCGCGAGCGACAAGGCGGCGGCCCGGATCTTGTTGGGGAACTTCTCACCCAGCAACACCCACACGACCGGGCCCCACGACATACCGAAGGCCACGACGAAGAGGTTCGCCGAGATGAGCGCCGTCATACCGGCGGCATCGGAGAGTTGCGGGACCCCGTTGGCGTCCAGCGTCGCGCCGCCGAAGATCACGGCAAGGATTCCGAGGGTTATCGCCATGCCCGTCGAGCCGATGAGCAGCAATGGCCGCCGCCCGACCTTGTCGATGGACGCGATGGCGATCAGCGTCGTCAAGATGTTGACGATCGAGGTGATGACGGTGATCTTGAACGAGTCCTCCTCGCTGAACCCGACGGCCTCCCACAGGATGTTGGAGTAGTAGAAGATGACATTGATCCCGACGAACTGTTGGAAGACCGAAAGCCCGATACCGATCCAGACGATGGGCATCAACCCGAGCGCCGGACCCTTGATGTCGGCCATCGACGGCTTCTTCTCGCGGGCCACGGAGGCGCGGATGCGGTCGATCTTCACCTCGAGGTCCTTCTCGCCGAGAAGTGCGGTCAGGACCTTGCGAGCCTCCGGAATCTTGTGCGCCGCAATGAGATAGCGCGGTGATTCCGGGATGGTCAGCGCGAGCGCACCATAGATCACCGCGGGAACGGCCATGGCGAGGAACATCCACCGCCAGGCCTCCAGGCCGAACCACAGTTCCTCGCGCGAACCGCCGGCCATCTGGGCCAGGATGTAGTCCACGAGCAGCGAGACGAAGATGCCCGAGACGATGGCCAACTGCTGCAAGGATCCCAGGCGTCCTCGGATGTGAGCGGGTGCGATCTCCGCGATATAGGCCGGCGCAATGACCGAGGCGAAGCCGACACCCAGTCCTCCGACGATGCGGAAGAGCACCAGCATCCACAAGCTATTGGCGAAGCCAGTCCCGATCGCGGAGATGAGGAAGAGCACCGCAGCGATCTTCATGACATAGAGCCGCCCGAAGCGATCGGCGACTCCACCTGCCGTGAGGGCGCCGGCCGCTGCGCCCAGGAGTGCCGAGGCCACCGCGAAGCCGAGTGCCTCGGCCGAGACCACGAAGTGATCCTCGATGGCGGCAACCGCGCCATTGATCACTGCAGAGTCGTAGCCGAACAAGAAGCCGCCCAGGGCCGCCACACTGGCGATCCGGATGGCGCTCTTGCCAGAACTGGTGTCGTCGTCATAGATGGACTCGACATGTGATACGGGGCCGTGCTCACTCATGTGCCAACCCTCCTGCGCCCTGGTGCGTCCCCTGTGACGCACGCAACGTTGGGCAGCTTAGGGCCTGACAGAAAATTTTGCGCGCGCTACCGCCCGCTGTGTCCGAAACGCACGCCTTGGGGTGGCAAAGATGCTGCTGATGGGCCAGGATCACCGGTGAAGGATTTTCACCCGGGGGCCCGACACCGAGCTGCCGGTTCCGCGTCGACGAGGACGGAGCAGACAATGGCGCACACAGTGGCCCTGGGAATCGACATCGGAGGGTCGGGGATCAAGGGCGCGCCGGTCGATCTGGCGACTGGTGAGTTTCTCCAGCCGCGACTCAAGATCGCCACGCCGGCCGAATCGACCCCGGCTGCGGTCGCCCGGATCGTGGACCAAATCGCCGACGAGTTCACCGACGACCTGCCCAAGGACGCACCGATCGGGGTGACCATCCCGGGAGTTGTCCAGCACGGCGTGGTGCGCACGGCCGCCAATATCGACAAGAGCTGGATCGACGCCGAGGGCGAGAAGATCTTCTCCGATGCCCTCGGCCGGCGCTGCCTGCTCGTCAATGACGCCGACGCCGCGGGTGTCGCCGAACAGCGGTATGGCGCCGCCAAGGGCCGGCAGGGTCTGGTCATCTTGACCACTCTGGGTACCGGTATCGGCATCGCCTTGCTGAACAATGGCGTCCTGATCCCCAACTGCGAGCTGGGGCATCTGGAGGTCGACGGCCACGACGCCGAGACACGCGCGGCCTCCTCCGCCAAGGAACGCGAGGGCCTCAGCTACAACGAGTGGGCAACCACCCGGTTGCAGCCGTACTACACGGCATTGGAGAACCTGCTCTGGCCCGACCTCTTCGTTGTCGGTGGCGGGGTCTCGCGCAAGTCGGCAAAATTCTTGCCCCTCCTGCACCTGCGGACCCCGATCGTGCCGGCACTCCTGGAGAATCAGGCTGGCATCGTGGGTGCCGCCGCCCTGGCGGCCGACGACTAGGGCCCTCGGGTCGGGCTGCGGGCGAATCGCTACTCGCCGCGCAGGATGTGCTCCGTGGCCTGGGGGTCCAGCGGCGGGACGTCGAAGGCGTGCCGACGTTCCTGGGCCCGAAACCACTCGATGGTTCGGCGCAGCCCCTCTCCTACCTCGACCTCTGGCTGCCACCCCAGCACAGCCTCGGCCAGTGTGGTGTCGGGCTGGCGAATCGTCGGATCGTCGACCGGCCGTTCGATGTGAACGATAGGGCTCTGCGAGCCGGTCAGATCGATGATCCAGCGGGCCAGATCGAGCATGGCGATCTCGTGCGGGTTGCCGAGGTTGATCGGCCCGCTGTGATCGCTGTGCGCCATCGCGAGGATGCCCGTGACGAGGTCGTCGACAAAACAGATCGACCGAGTCTGCTTGCCATCGCCCGCCACCGTGACGGGCTCCCCTGCTAGAGCCTGGCGGATGAAGTTAGGGATCGCCCGGCCGTCGTCGGGCCGCATCCGCGGGCCGAAGGTGTTGAAGATCCGCACGATCCCCGTGTCGACACCGTGCGTATGCCGGTAGGCCAAGGTCAGCGCCTCGGCGAAGCGCTTCGCCTCGTCATACACCCCACGCGACCCGACGGGATTGACATGACCCCAATAGGTTTCCGGCTGCGGATGCACCTCGGGATCCCCGTAAACCTCCGACGTCGACGCCAGGACGAAACGCGCACTCTTGTCCTTGGCCAAGCCCAGCGCGTGCAGGGTCCCGATCGAGCCCACCTTGAGGGTCGCGATCGGGTGGCGCAGGTAGTCGACGGGCGACGCCGGGCTCGCGAAGTGGAGGACGACATCGACGTCACCGACGATATGGATGTAGTCGGTGACATCGGTGCGCACCAGGCGGAATCCCGAGCGACCTTGAAGATGCTCCACATTGGCGGCAGAGCCGGTCAGGAAGTTGTCCAAGCAGACGACGTGGTCACCACGATCGATGAGTCGTTCGCACAGATGCGACCCGAGGAACCCGGCGCCGCCCGTAACGACGACTCGTTGGCTCATTCGGTGTTGGGGTCGATCCCCATGCGGCGGACCGTCCCATCGGCCAGGCGGATGGTGCCATCGGGGAGGCGCACCGCGCCCTCCGGCAACTCGATGTCGGGGCGAGCAACCGTCGGCTCCGAGGTCCCGGGACGGCGCACCGTGCTGGCCGCCTCGCTCCCACCGAACAGCGGCCGGGTGGGTTCGTCAGGGGTGCTGCGCGGGGCAGGGG
>CALLZC010000107.1 GCA_937858995.1 uncultured Nostocoides sp. | reverse complement strand
CAAGCAGAAGACGGCATACGAGATAGGAGTCCGTCTCGTGGGCTCGGAGATGTGTATAAGAGACAGCATCGCAGTAGCCGTCGACGACGGTGCCGGAGCATCCCGGCTGGGTGCACGGTGTCGCGCTCATCCGTCAGGCCTTTCGCGTCGTCGGGGGAATGCTCGACCGAGTGGTCGTGAGGTAGGCCTGCAGCGCCGCGACGAGCGCGCCGGCACGCCGGACGTCGGTGGGGGTGGCGGCGCCGGCCTCGCCGACGAGCCGGGTCAACGCGGCGAGGTCGCCCGCCGCCGCTCCGGTCAGCCGGGTCGTCGCCGCCTCGGCGAGCAGCGCTCCGGCCAGTCCCAGCGCCTCCTCGCGTGCAGCGAGGGCACCGGCATACGCCGCATGGGCCTGCGCGAGCGCGCGGCTCACCGCGTCGAGCTTCGCCTCGTATGCCGCCAGCGCGGCCGGCTCCGTGGGGACCTCGCCGAGGGCGCGGACCTGAGGGATCGCCAGCGTCGGCGCGGCGGTGAGGACCGCGACGCAGCGCGCCTCCAAGCCCGCGACGGCGGCCGCAGTGGCCTCGAGCTGCGCGCGCCGGGCGAGCACCTCCACCCGGCGGGCGTCCAGCTCGTCGCGCCGGATGCGGACCGCCCGGCTCGGTGGCGGAGTGACGACCGTCCCTCCCGCCCCGGAGATCGACGCCGCCGCCGCAGTGATGACGGACCCCAGCGTCCCGGAGGACAAGCGGTTCTGCCCCAAGTGCGGGGAGGCCGTGGGGCGTGGGCGGGACGGGCAGGAGGGTCGCTCCAGTGGCTTTTGCGCCAACTGCCGCACTCCCTTCGATTTCCGCCCCAAACTCCAACCAGGGGATCTGGTGGCCGGCCAGTACGAGGTTGCCGGCTGCCTCGCGCACGGCGGGCTGGGATGGATTTATCTGGCGCGGGATCGCAATGTCTCCAACCGCTGGGTGGTCCTGAAGGGCCTGCTCAACTCGGGCGACCCCGACGCCCTCGCGGCGGCGCTGGCTGAGCAACGCTTCCTGGCCCAGGTCAGTCACCCCAATATCGTCGAGATCTACAACTTCGTCTCGCACGACAGCGCCGGCTATATCGTCATGGAGTATGTCGGCGGGACCTCGCTCAAGTCGCTGCTGAAGCAGCGGCTGCGGGCGGCCGGGACCTATGACCCCCTGCCGGTCGATCAGGCGCTGGCCTACATCATCGAAATCCTTCCTGCCTTCCAATATCTGCACGATCTCGGCCTGGTCTATTGCGACTTCAAACCAGACAATGTGATCCAAATCGGCGACGAGGTGCGACTGATCGACCTGGGTGGCGTGCGCCGCATCGACGACCAGGACTCGGCGATTTTTGGGACGGTGGGATATCAGGCCCCCGAGGTCGCCGAGCAGGGGTGCACCGTTGCATCGGATATTTTCACGATCGGGCGCACCCTCGTGGTGTTGACGATGGAATTCCGCGGGTATCAGTCGAAGTATGTGGCGTCCTTGCCCCCGGTGGAGGAGGTGCCGGTCTTCCAGCAGTACGACAGCTTCTACCGGTTGCTGCTCAAGGCCTGCGCGCCCTCACCGGATGACCGGTTCGTCTCCGCGGACGAACTGCGCGTGCAATTGCTGGGGGTGCTGCGGGAGGTGGTGGCGCAGGACCGAAATGCCGGCGCGGCGACCTCCTCCGCGGCCTCGTTGCTCTTCGCGCCGCCGACGGCTGGCGGGAACGAGCTGACCTTCCGCGACCTCCCGGCGCTGCGCCCCGATTCGAGCGACGCGCAGGTCGGGTGGTTGGCGACGATCGAGAACCAAGAGGCGCCCCAGCGGCTGCGAGCCCTGGCATCGGCCCCGGGCTATTCGCCCGAGGTCTATCTCGCGCAGGCCCGGGCGGCGCTCGAGGTGGGGAACTGGGAGGTCCTCGACTCCGTGGTGCACACGATGCTCGCGGATGATCCGTGGGAGTGGCGGGCGGTGTGGATGTCCGGGGTCGGCGCCTTGGCGCGCAACGATCCCGCCACCGCGCAGAGCGCCTTCAACGCGGTCTATGGCCAGGTGCCGGGGGAACTGGCGCCGAAGCTGGCCCTGGCGATCGCCTGCGAGCTCTCCCGGAACGAGGAGATCGCCGAGCGGCTGTACACGATCTGCGCGCGCACCGACGCGGCATACGTCCCGCAGGCAGCCTTTGCTCTGGCGCGGATCCGGGGCGCGCGGGGTGACGTGGACGGGGTCCAGGCGGCGCTGGCGCTGGTGCCGCAGAACTCCAGCGCCTATCCCTTGGCCCGACAGCATTGGGCCGAGCAACTTGCCGGGCACCCGCGCAGCGTGAGCGACCTGAATCTCGCGCTGCTGACGGCCGACTCGGCCGGCTTTGGCCGCCGTCGGTATGCCGAGATCCGGGTCGAGGTCTATCGCAAGGCGCTGGCCATGATCGAGAAGGCTGCCCCGGCGCCGGATGCCAAGGTGGGCGAGTTCGCGGCCACCGAGGACGGGTTGAAGGCTGGGCTGGATCAGGCCCTGCGCGCGCTCGCGGCCGCCACCGACGATCCGATCGACCGGATGCGCCTGGTCGATGAGGCTAACGACGTGCGCCCGTGGAGCCTGGTGTGACCGCCCTGGCTATCGCCCCCGCGGCCGGTGGGTGGCGGGGCGGCGGTGGCCCGTTTTCGCAACCTCTGCTAGCAGAGGTTAGTCAAATCAGCACACTTTCCAC
>CALLZC010000106.1 GCA_937858995.1 uncultured Nostocoides sp. | reverse complement strand
AAAAGCGCGACATCATGGACGCCCTTTCAGGCCGCGGGCTTGGCTTGCGGCGGTGGGGGCGCCTCGCCGGCCGGATGCGGCGCAACCGGTGCGCCGGGCCTGAGTTTGAGCAGATTGTCGACAATGATGCGCTCGCCCGGCTTGAGCCCGCCGGTGATGACCCAGTCCTTGCCGGCCCATTCGCCGGCGGTCACCGGTCGCGGTTCGACCGCATTCTTGTCGTTCGCCAGCATGACCACGCGACCCTGATCGGTCTGCATTACCGCTGCCTGCGGAACCAGGAAGACGTTATCGCGGTCGCCGGCGACCAGCCGCGCGCGCAGGAACTGGCCGGGCAGAATGCGGCCATCGGGATTGGCGAATTCTGCGCGCATTTCGATGGTGCCCAGCGCCGGGTCGACGCGGCTGGCGGTGAAGTTGAGCTTGCCCTTCGCGGGATAGGTCGATCCGTCAGGCATGATTGCTTCGACATGGCGAATCAGTCCGGGCGCGAGTTTGCTCGCGCCGAGTTTGCTCACATCGCTTTCGGCAATGCTGAAACGGACCCAGATCGGATCGAGCTGGACGATCGTCGCCAGCAGGCCGTCCGCGCCGGGCGACACCAGGGCACCTTCCGAACGCAACGCGCGGCCGGACATGCCGGCTACCGGCGCGGTGACCGAGGTGTAGGACAAATTCAGTTCCGCCTGGCGTACCGCCGCTTCGGCCGCGCGCACATTGGCTTTGGAGATTGCGCTGCTGGCGGACGCATCGTCGAATTCCTTCTGGCTGATCGCGCGGTCGGCAACCAGGCCGCGCAGTCGCCCCGCTTCGCGTGCCGCCTGTTCGGCGCGCGCTTGCTGCTCCGACAACTGCGCCCTGGCTTGCGCCAGCGCGATCTCATAGGGCGCGCGCTCGATGCGGAACAGCGCCTGTCCGGCCTTGAGCGCCTGACCTTCCGAATAGAGTCGCTTTTCCAGTATGCCGCTGACGCGGGCGCGCACTTCGACTTCGCGTGTGCCTTCCGCCTGCGCGACGGCCTCGAGGCTGAGCGGCACGCGCGTCGGTTGCGCGGCGATCACGCTGACCGGCATCGCCATTGGCGCCTGGCCGGGCGCGGCGCCGGTTGCGGCGGTGCGCGCGAAGAACAAGCCCCCGCCGGGGGACATCAGCGCCGACACCCCACCCCACCCGCTGCCGATCAAGGTCGTCTGCTTGAGCGAGCCCTCGCCATTGGCGCGGATGCTGACCAGTTGGCCGCCGCTGGTGTTGCCGATCAGCCAGCCACCACCGACCCCCGTCAGGGACTTGGTGAGCACTCCCGCTCCGATGCGCGTCTTGTTCTTCAGGTCGCTGAGCTGGGGCTTCTTGGTGCCGAGGTCCCAGCGCCACAACTGCCCATTGGTCCCACCCGTCGCGAACAGGTGCCCGAACCCATCGGCGGTCAGCTTGTCGTAGGTCCATCCCGACGCGGCGAGCTGCACGGGCGCCGCGATCGTCAGTTTCGTGCTCTGCCCCGTGACATCGAGGCGATACAGCGCACCCGTGGTCGTGGTGACCAGGATCGTGTTGGTGTTTAGGGTCGCCATCGCGCGCACCCCCCACGGCAGCTTCGGGCCCGTGAGCTTGCGCAGCCGGGTGTTGCTCGCCGCGTCGACGGTGGTGAAGGTCAAGGTGGCGTCCGCCCGCACGCCAAAGATGTATGCCGTGCCCCGGCACCCGCTGCTGCCCGCCGCTGCGGCGGCACCGACCAACGGCTCCGCCGCCGGGCCAGCGGCCGCGCTGGTGGTAGCGATGCTCAGGCCGATCGCGATGGCCAGGGCGCTGCCGTAGAAGCGCGCGGCGGAACCGCGAGTCGTGGTCCTAGGAGGCATGCGAAAGGGGCCTTTCGAGCGAGGGGGGCGGCGACCATTGTGCCGGAAGTCAGCAGGTCGTTCGACTCGGCACACCCAGGGCGGCCGCCCACGTGCCTAGGTGCTGGCCGCAGCCATCTCGAGGTGCACGTCGCGGATGATCAACTCGGGGGACTCGGCATACGTGATCTCGCCGGTGACCCGACCGGCGGCGCGCAGGTCCGGCTCGGCAGACCGGATCTGCGCGAGCACCCCCTCGGGCGCCGCGATGGTCATCGCGGTGACCTCCGTGCGCATGCCTACCTTGGCCTCGGACTTGGCCTTGCGGACCGCCGCAAGTGCCGCGCTCACCGAGGTGAGAACGCCAGGGTCACCGCCAGCGGGGATCTGCTCGACCTCGGGCCAGGAGGCGCGGTGGATCGAGGAGTCGTGAGTCCAGCTCCAGACCTCTTCGGTGACATAGGGCATGAGGGGCGCCAGCAGGCGGAGCACCACGTCGAGCACGATCCGCAGGGTCGCCCGGGCGGAGGCCGCCTCGGCCGCACCGCGCGAGCCATACGCACGGTCCTTGACCAGCTCGAGGTAGTGATCGCAGAACGTCCAAAAGAAGCTCTCGGTGGCATCGAGGGAGCGAGAGTAGTCCCAGGATTCGAACCCGGCGCTCGCCCGGGTGACGACCTCGCGCAACTGGGCCAGCACCGCACGATCGAGCGGGTCGCTGACCTGGGCGAGGAGTTCACCGTCCACGTCGCCGAAGGAGAGGGCGAACTTGCTGGCGTTGAGAACCTTGATCGCCAGGCGCCGGCCGACCTTCATCTGACCGACGTCATAGGCCGCATCCGTGCCCAACCGCCCGCTGCACGCCCAATAGCGCAGGGCGTCGGCCGAGTGCTCCTTGACGACATCCTCCGGCGTGACCACATTGCCGCGGGACTTGCTCATCTTCTTGCGGTCGGGGTCCAGGATGAACCCGGAAATCGCGGCATGGGTCCAGGGGGCGGTCCCATGCTCCCAAAACGAGCGGACCGCGGTCGCGAAGAGCCAGGTGCGGATGATGTCGTGAGCCTGGGGGCGCAGGTCCATCGGGAAGACCTTCGCAAAGATGTCCTCGCTGCCGGTGCCGTCGGCATTGCGCCAGCCGCCCGCGATCTGCGGTGTGAGGGAGGAGGTGGCCCAGGTGTCGAGCACGTCCGGATCACCGATGAAGCCGCCGGGAACGCCGCGCTGCTCCTCGGCATACCCGGTGGGTGGGCTCGCGGCCGGGTCGACCGGAAGGTCGCGCTCCGCGGGCAGGATCGGCGCCTCGTAGTTCGGTTCGCCGTCGTCGTCGAGCGGGTACCAGACCGGGATGGGCACGCCGAAGAAGCGCTGCCGGGACACCAACCAATCGCCATTGAGCCCCGCCACCCAGTTGCTGTAGCGGGCCTGCATATACGGCGGGTGGAAAGAAACAGCCTGGCCGATGCCGATCAGCTTGTCGTTCAGGTCGACCTCACGGCCACCATTGCGGATGTACCACTGGCGTGAGGTCACGATCTCCAATGGCTTGTCGCCGCGCTCGTAGAAGTTCGCCATCCGCTGGGTGGGGGTGGGCTCGCCGTCCAGATCGCCGGCCTTGCGCAACGCGGCGACGATCGCCTCGCGCGCGCCGAAGGCGGTCTTCCCGGCGAGCTGCCCGTCATACAGCTGGGCGCCGGGGGTGCCGGCCAGCCACTCGGGGCACTCCTGCTGCAGCCGGCCGGTGCGGGTGATGACCGATCGGGTCGGCAACTGCAGCTCCCGCCACCACAGCACATCGGTGAGGTCACCGAAGGTGCAGCACATCGCGATTCCCGCGCCCTTGTCCGGCTCGGCGGCCGGGTGGGCGAGCACGGGGATCTCGACCCCGAAGAGGGGCGAGCGCACGGTGGTGCCGAACCGGCCGGCATACCGCTCGTCGTCGGGGTGGGCGATCAGGGCCACCACCGCGGGGATGAGCTCGGGGCGCGTGGTCTCGATATACAGCGGGCCGTCCGCGGCGTGGAAGGCAATGCGGTAGTAGTGCCCCGGGTACTCGCGCGCCTCGAGTTCGGCCTGGGCGACCGCCGTCTGGAAGGTGACATCCCACAGGCCCGGGGCCAGCGACTGGTAGGCCTCGCCGCGGGTGACATTGCGCAGGAAGGCCTGCTGGCTGGTCGCGCGCGAATGGTCATCGATGGTGCGATAGGAGATGGACCAGTCAAAGCTCAGGCCCAGCCGACGGAAGAGCGACTCATACGCCAACTCGTCCTTGACAGTCACCTCGTCGCACAACTCGATGAAGTTCTGCCGCGAGATCGGCTGCTCATCGGAGGCCTTGCGGGCGGTGGCGGTGCCGCGGTGTGCCGGCTGAAAGTCCGGGTCGTAGGGCAGTGCCGCGTCGCCGCGCACGCCGTAGTAGTTCTGGACTCGCTTCTCGGTGGGCAGTCCGTTGTCGTCCCAGCCGATCGGATAAAAGACGTTGTAGCCCACCATCCGCTTGTAGCGGGCCATGCAGTCGGTGTGCGTGTAACTGAAAACATGCCCCATATGCAGGCTGCCGCTCGCCGTCGGTGGCGGCGTGTCGATCGCGAACACCCGCTCGCGGGGCTGGGCGAGCGCCGCGGCGCGGTCAAAGGCGAAGGTGTTCTGCTCCTGCCATACCGCGCTCCACTTCTCCTCCAGGCCGTCGAGCGTCGGTCGCTCGGGGAGGGCAGGGTGCTGCGCGGTGGGGGTGGTCATGGTGAGAAATTCTGTCATCCCGGCTCGGGTGCTCTCGACCCGATTAGCCCGGGGCGGTGCTCTCGACCCGATTAGCCCGGGGCGGCGCCGCGGCAGGCGTTTACGGGGACGCCGCGGGCGGGGAGTGGGGTTGCCGCCGGGCTAGCTCGGGTCGAGCAGGGCGCGAATGTCGTCCGCAGTGACCTGGCCGGACATCGAGCCGCCTTCATCGATCACCCGCTCGAAGAGATCGCGTTTGCGTCGCTGCAATTCCACGACCTTCCCCTCGATTGTGCTGGCGGAGATCAGTCGATAGACCATCACCCGGTTGGTCTGGCCGATCCGGTGCGCCCGATCGATGGCTTGCGCCTCGGCGGCCGGGTTCCACCACGGGTCGAGCACGAAGACATAGTCCGCCTCGGTCAGTGTCAACCCCACCCCGCCGGCCTTCAGAGAGATGAGGAAGGCGGTCGCCGTCCCGGTCTTGAACCGGTCGATGACCTGGGCCCGATTGCGCGTGGCCCCGTCGAGATACTCCGTGCTGATGCCCGCCTGCGTCAGGTGCCCGCGAACCAGCTGCAGGAAGGTGGTGAACTGGCTGAACACCAGCGCCCGGTGTCCCTCGGCCTGCAGCTCCTGCAGGTGCTCGATCAGCGCCTCCACCTTGGCGGGCACGGTGCCCGTGTGCCGGGTGGGGTCGATCAGTGCCGGGTCGAGCGCCAGTTGCCGCAGCCGCGTCAGGGCGGCGAGGATGGCGATCCGGTTGCCCACGGGGTCATCCAGGAGGCCGAGGACTCGCTGTCGCTCGCGTTGCAGGTGCTGGTCGTAGAGTCGTCGGTGCGCGGGAGCGAGCTCGACGGAGAGGTTTTGCTCCTGCTTCTCCGGCAGGTCCTGGGCCACCAGCTCCTTGGTGCGCCGCAACATCAGCGGCCGGACGCGCCGCCGCAGCCGATCCAGGGTCTCCGGCGATTCGCCCGACTCGATCGGGCGTCGGTAGACCTCGCTGAATCGATCGGCCCGGGGGTACAGGCCGGGCGCGACCAAGGCCAACAGCGACCACAAGTCCATGAGGGAGTTCTCGAGTGGGGTGCCGGTCATGGCCAACCGGAAAGGCGCCTGGATTGCCCGCAGGACGTGATGGGTCTTGGCTTGGTGGTTCTTGACGAACTGGGCCTCGTCGATGATGAGGCCGCGCCAGGTCACCTCGCGAAACTCGTCCCCGTCGATGCGGGCAACGGCATACGAGGTCACCACCAGGTCGGCCGAGGCGATCGCCTCGGCGACGGGGACACCCCGGCGCTTGCTGGTCTCGGATAGCACGGTGACTTGCAACTGCGGGGCGAAGCGCTCGGCCTCGCTCGCCCACACCCCGAGGACGCTCGTGGGTGCCACGACGAGGATCGGGTGGGTGATTTCTCCTGCGGCGCGCGCCTGTTCGAGCAAGGCCAGCGTCTGGACGGTCTTGCCGAGCCCCATATCGTCGGCAAGGATCCCGCCCAGGCCGGCCTGCCAGAGGGCATTGAGCCACGAGTAGCCGTCGACCTGATAGGGCCGCAGGGTCGCTTTCAGCCCCGCCGGCGGGGCTGGTGGCGGCGTCTCGGCGAGGCTTCGCAGCCGCTCCACGCTGTCGGTCCACGCAGCACTGTCGATCGTGGTGACGCCCAGCTCGGACAGGTCGTCCCAGAGCCCGACGTGATAGCGGCTCAGCCCCAGCGGGGCCCCCGGCTCGACCAGGGCCCGCGCCTCGGCGATCAGGGTCCGCAGGCTGTCGAGGGCCGGGTCGTCGAGCCGGAACCAGGTCCCCGAGTCCAAGAGCAACGCCTCGTCACCGGCGACCAGGGCGCGCAGGAGCAGTTCGAGCGGGACGCTCTCCTGACCGACGCTCACGGCGAGTTGCAGATCGAACCAGTCGGTGCGCCCGTCGGCGCTGTCGCTCAGGCCGATGTCGATGACGGGAGCCTCGGAGGCCTCTTCGTATGCCGTGAGCTCGCCATCGATGACCACCCGCACGTCCGGGTGGCTGTCCAGGGCAGGGAGCACGCTCGAGATGAAGTGCACGGCCGGCATACCCTGCAGCACAAGTCGGTGCGCCACATCCCAGTAGCCCGCGTATGACGTGCCCCGCCGTGCCCGAGCGCCGGGCACCTCGTCCAGGAGGTCCAGGCCCTCCAGGAGCCTCTGCTCGCGCTGGCGCTCGCGCGGCAAGGGTAGGCCGTCGTCGGTGGACAAGAGCGCGCCGGACGCCGCGGCATACGCGATGTCGAAGCGCAGCTCGATGCTGGTCGGCGTGGGCTGCGCGACTCGCACGCGCAGCAGCGGACGTGGCTGCTCGGGGATGGTGACGCTGTCATCGCGGCTGGTCACCCGGGCGTGGTCGCGCAGGCGCGGCAGGTAGAGGTGCACGAAGCGCTCGGTGTCCGGGCCGGGAATGCGCACCTGCCGTTGCCGCAGGAGGAGCTCGGCGAGCCCCTCGTCGAGCTCTTGCTCCAGTCCCAGGAGCACCAGGCCGTCGCGGGTGGTCACCATCAGGCCATGGGGCGGGTCGCCCAGCAGGGTGATGCCGCGGACCTCATCCAGTCGGGTGGCGGTGTCCAGGGCGGTGGTCAGCACCATGTCCGAGCCGTCGCGGGTCACGTCCAGCACGATTCTGGCGGGTTCTGGTGCCAACGCGACCTCGCCCACCACATTGGGGCCGGCGACGAACTCCACCCCGGCCTCGGCGGCCTGGCGCAGCAGCGGCCAGACGCGTGCGCCCAGCGCCCCGAGGTAGATCTCGCTCTGGGTGTAGAAGTAGCCGTCGCGGCCTCCGGTCAGGCGATGCAGTTCGTGGATCGCCTTGAGCGTGGCGGCGTGCTGGGGATGCAGGGGGGACTTCGGCCGCGGCGAGGCGACCTCGGCCCAGGTCACATTGCGTGCCCAACCCCCGGCCTTGGTGCGTCGGGTGGGGCGCAGCGAGATCCGCGGCGGCCCCATCATGATGCGGTAGTTCGCTGCCACCGGAAGCGGGTCGACGATGAGCCCCATCCCGGGCCCGTCCGGGGCCGGCTCGCCGCGATCCGCGACGAGTTTGCGCAAGGCGCTCTCCCAGGCCGGGAGACTGTCGACGCGTTGCCGCTGGCTCAGGTAGGTCCGGCGGGCATACACGAGCACGGCCACCGAGTGCTTGCAGTCGACCTGCACCGGGCAACTGCACCGCGAGGTCCAGATCCGACCGCGCGGTGTGGGGGCGGCCAGGGTGATGAGCGTTTGGTAGGGCCGGGCGCGCGAGCCTTCGACCTCCGCCAGCAACATCCGACCCCGATCGGCGGTGGTGACGGAGCGGACCATGCCGGACTCGGCATAGGCGCATCCGCGCGCGAAGGTGGCCTGGTCGACGCGTGTCAGGATCGCCGCGTCGCTCAGGTCACCAAGCCACTCGGCGCCGGACAATGGGTCCATCATCCCAACTTATAACGACCCGGCGCGGGGACCGGTATCCGGCGCGTGCGCCGCGCGCAGCCGACGCGCCAGGCCAGATGCGCGCTGGATCCGCTGGGACAGGCCCCGCTCGATCGCCTCCGGCGAGCCCACGATGGTCAGCTGCTCCTGCGCCCGGGTCGCGGCGGTATAGATCAACTCCCGGGTGAGCAAGGGCGAATCCACCTCGGGCAGGATCACCGTGACGCGCGAGGCCTGGCTGCCCTGGCTCTTGTGAACCGTCGCTGCATACATCGTCTCGACGTCGGCGAGCCGGGCCGCCGACACCTCACGAATCGTGGCACCCGACTCGAAGGCGGCCAGCAGCCGGTGGTCGCGCCGGATCACGACGCCGGTGTCCCCGTTGAAGAGGTCCATGGCGTAGTCATTGGTCGTCACGAGTAGTGGTCGGCCCGGATACATCGGCGCCCACAGATTGTCACCGCTCTCCTGAGCGAGCCACTGCTCGATCTGCCGGTTCCAGTGCGCGACGCCAAAGGGGCCGGTTCGGTGCGCACACAAGAGCCGGTGTCGCCCCAGCGCCGCCAGCGCCCCCACCGGATCGTCGGCCAGCGCCCGTTCACGCATGGCCAGGGCCGCGGACACGATGAGCTCGCGGCGTGGCTCGGGGCTCTCGAGCAACTCTAGGGCGGGGGAGCCCGAGCGCAGAATGCGCAGAGCGCTGGCGCTGTGACCATCGCGGATGGCGCGCGCCAGGTCGCCGATGTCACCGCCGAAGCGATAGGTATGCCGCAGGCGCGCCACCGTGTGCTGCTCCCGGACCGCTGCGAGGGCCGGCGGGTCGGGAGGAGATGACGGAAATTCTTCGGGTGCGGCACCCGCAGGGGTGCCGTCCGGGGTTTCCATCATCTCGGGTGTCAGGCCGGCGACCAGGTCGGCGAGGACCGCCCCGGCCTCGACCGAGGTGAGTTGGTCCGGGTCGCCGACGATAATCAGGCGAGCGGTGGGGCGCAGCGCCTCCAGCAGTCGGGCCATCATGGTCAGCGACACCATGGAGGCCTCGTCGAGGACCACGATGTCGTGCGGGAGGCGCGCTCCCCGGTGGTGTTTGAACCGGCTGCGCGACTGCGGGGTCCACCCGAGCAGGCGGTGCAGGGTTGATGCCGGCGCCTCGGGCAGGGCCGCGCGATCGAGGTCGGGGAGACGGTCGCGGGCCTGGACGAAGGCTTCGGACAATCGGGCGGCCGCCTTGGCTGTCGGGGCGGCCAGGGCGACCCGCGGGACCGCCGAGCCGTCGGCGGCATACTGCCCGGCCAGCAGCGCAAGCACTTTGGCGATCGTGGTGGTCTTGCCCGTCCCCGGCCCGCCGGTGATGATGACGGTCTTCTCGCGCACGGCGAGGTCCGCCGCAGCGCGCTGATCGGCATCCGAACTGTCGGGGAAAAGCCGGGCCAGGCCCGCCGCGAGCCGGGCCTCGTCCACCGCCGCCGGGGGCAGCGCCCGCCGTTCACGGAGGGCACTCGCCACGAGAACCTCTTGCTCGTGGTAGCGCTCGAGGTAGACCAAGCCGTACTCGATGCGCAGGAATCCGTGCCGCACGAGAGGGCTGGCGGCGACCCGCGCGAGCCAATCCTCGGGGTCCTGTGGCCAGTCGAAGGTGGGGTCGATCGCGGTCACTGCGGACAGGTCCATCGCGACCGAGCCGGTGCGCACCGCGCGGGTGGTCAGCGCCAGGGCGAGGGCGACCTGCGGATCGTCCTCCCCGGCCAGGACGCACAAGCGCCGGGCGACATGCACGTCGGCCGCGTGCAGGATGTCGCGGGAGTTGGCCTCGGCGAGCACGCCGCGCGCGCGCAGGGCGCTGTCTCTTATACACATCTGACGCTGCCGACGAATAGAGAGGTGTAGATCTCGGTGGTCGCCGTATCAT
>CALLZC010000105.1 GCA_937858995.1 uncultured Nostocoides sp. | reverse complement strand
GGGGTGGTGCGGCGGCGCAGGAGCACAGCCCAGCGGCCACGGGGTCCCCGAGATTCGCCGGCCAGGTCGGTTCCCGAGACCTCCGTGCCGGGATCGAGCACCGCTTGCCCGGCGGCCACCGCAACGGGCTCGACCGCCTCACCACGCGCCGGTTCGGGGCGGCGATCGGTGGTGTCACCGGGGGCGCCGATGCCCAACGCCGCGCAGACGGTGGGCAGCAGCACCGCGCCGATCCGGGCATACCCGGCCGGAGAGGGGTGGAACTGGTCCTGGCTGAACAACTCGCGCGGCGAGGCATAGAACTCCGCACCCAGCAGGTCGCCGAGTGACACCGTGCGGCCACCGGCCTCGACGACGGCGACGGTCTGGGCGGCCGCGAGGTCGCGGCTCCACCGGCGCACCAGGTGTTTGAGGGGAACGGGGATCGGCTGCACCGTCCCCAGGTCGGGGCAGGTGCCGACGACGACTTCGGCGCGTAGGGCGCGCAGGCGGCGCACGAGCAGTTCCAGATGACGCACCGCGGTGGTGCGATCGATCCGGTGGGTGACGTCGTTCGCGCCGATCAGCACCACCGCCACGTCGATGTGCTCGATCCGGTCGAGCACATTAGCCAGCTGCCGTTCCAGATCACCGGATTCGGCACCGATGACCGCCTCATTCGTCAGGCGGACGCGGCGCCCGGTCAGGGCCGCCAGACCGGAGGCGATGATGCCCCCGATGGTCTGCTGGCCGCTCTCACAGCCCATACCGGCCGCACTGGAATCGCCGAGCAAGACGAGCTCGATCATCGTGCCGGTCCCGGCGCCATAGATCCCGTCATCGTCTGGGGCGCCCTCGAAGGGTTGGCCCACGACGCGGCGGGCCACCTTGGCCTCGGCCTTGATCAGGCCATACCCCAGCGCGCCGAGCGCCCCAGCGGTCGCGGCGAGACCACCCCCGCCGTATGCCGCGGTGGCCGCAATCTTGCGCGCGCGTCGTGCACGTCCCATGACGAACTCCTCTCCCCTGACGCCGACGCGACCTCCAGGTAACGCAACGTCTTACGCAAAGGGAGGAACATCTTCGCCGCATGATGCAGACAAACACCAGGTTGCTACGGCAAACGGTGACCGAACAGCAATAATTCCGCGCCGATGGCGCGAGAAACCAGGGCGTAACACGGTGGAGCTAGGCTCACCGGGGTGAGCGGCGTCTTCGACGGATATCAGCCTGTGGCGGCCGCGTATGACGAGATGTTCGACGGGAGCCAGGTCCGCGGGGCATACTCCGCCGTCCACCGGCGGATGCAGGACATGCGCCCCGACGAGATCCGGGCGCGCGCCGACTACCTGGCGGCCACTTATGTCGACCAGGGCGTCACCTTCGACATCGGCGGCGTGGAGCGCCCCTTCCCCTTGGACCTCATTCCGCGGATCATCTCGGCCGACGACTGGGCCACCGTAGAGGCCGGGGTGGCCCAGCGGGTGCGGACTCTGGAAGCCTTCCTGGACGACGTCTACGGGGCCGGGGCCGCCTTCAACGATGGCGTCATCCCCCGAAGCGTCGTCACCTCGAGTCCGCACTTCCATCGGGTCGTTGCCGGGGTGACGCCGCCCAATGGGGTGCGGGTGCACGTCTCGGGCATCGACCTGGTGCGCGATAGTCAGGGCACCTTCCGGGTCTTGGAGGACAACGCCCGGGTGCCCTCCGGTGTCTCCTATGTGCTGACCAATCGCCGCAGCTCATCCACTGCCCTGCCGGAGGTCTTGTCCTCACACCGCATCCAGCCGGTCGACCTCTATCCGCAGAAACTGCTTGCGGCGCTGCGAGCCAGCGCGCCCAGTGGTATCGCCAATCCGACGGTGGTGGTGCTGACCCCAGGGGTCTACAACTCCGCATACTTCGAGCACGCCCTCTTGGCCCGACTCATGGGATGCCACCTGGTCGAGGGGCGCGACCTCGTGTGCACCTCCGGTCGCGTCCTGCTGCGCACCACCCACGGCCTGTTGCCGGTGCACGTCATCTATCGCCGGATCGACGATGAGTTCATCGACCCGGTGTACTTCCGCAAGGACACCCTGCTCGGGTCGGCAGGTCTGATCAACGCCGTCCGGGCCGGCAATGTGACCCTCGCCAATGCGGTGGGCAATGGCGTCTCGGACGACAAACTCGTCTACACGTACCTGCCCGACCTGGTGCGCTACTACCTGCACGAGGAGCCGATCCTGCCCAATGTCGACACCTGGCGGATGGAGGAGCCGGATCACCGGGAGGAGGTGCTCGACCGGATCGGCGAATTGGTCCTGAAACCCGTCGACGGCTCGGGCGGCAAGGGCATCCTGATCGGCCCGCAGGCCAGCGCGGCGGAGATTGCTGCGATGCGGGACCGGATCCTCGCCGATCCGCGCGGATGGATCGCCCAACCGGTTATTCAGCTCTCCACCGTGCCAACGCTGTGCGACGGCCGGCCCGCGCCACGGCATGTCGATCTGCGACCCTTCGCCGTGAACAGCGGCAGTGAGGTGTGGGTGCTTCCCGGTGGTCTGACGCGGGTGGCGCTGGAGGAGGGGCAGCTCATCGTGAACTCGTCGCAAGGGGGCGGCTCGAAGGACACATGGGTGATGGCCGGGAGTGGTTTCGTGCCCGGGGAGGAGCCGCCGCCGCCACCTCGGCCCATCGTGATCCCCGAACGAGTCGCCGTGACCCAATCCGATGCGGGTGTCGGCGACGATGCGGGGGAGCAGCAACAGCAACAGCAGCAAGGGCGCGGGTGCCTGCCATGTTGAGCCGGATTGCCGAGGCGCTCTATTGGATCGGCCGCTATATCGAGCGTGCCGAGGACACCTCCCGCCTGCTCGACGTCCATCTCCAGCTGCTCATCGAAGACCCGATCGTCGACCCGCAGGCCCAGGTGGAGGGGCTGCTGGCGATCATGGGCGTGGACGCGGACCCGCAGACACCGCATACCTTCGAAACCATCCTGCGGCTGCTGGCCCATGACCCGCAATCGCCCTGCTCCATCGTGGCCTCCATCGACGGCGCCCGGGAGTCCGCCCGTCGATCCCGGGAGACGGTGTCCACCGAACTGTGGGAGGCCATCAACACCACCTGGCTCTCGATGCACTCGGGCGGCCTGCAGCGACTGCGGCCGCGGGCGGCATTCAAACTCGTGCGCGAACGGTGCGCCGTCATCACCGGAATTGCGGACGGCACGATGAGCCACGACCAGGGCTGGCAGTTCATGACGCTCGGGCGCAGCCTCGAGCGGGTCGACATGACCGCGCGGATGATCACCTCGGCGACCATCACCGCGACCTCCGACCGGGCGTGGACGACGACGTTGCGGGCCTGCGGCGCCCACCATGCCTTCACCCGCTACTACCAGGGGGCCAATAGCGACCGGGACGCGGCGGAGTTCCTGCTCCTGGACCGGCTCTTTCCGCGCTCGATCATCCACACTCTCGGCGTGACGGAGGAGGCTCTGGCCAACCTCGACGTCGGCGAGCGCCGCGCGGGCCTCTCGGGCGAGGCGTCGCGGATTCTCGGGCGCGCCCGGGCCGAGCTGCAGTTCCGACCGCTGGAGCACATCCTCGCCGACCTCCCCGAGACCATGACCGAGTTGCAGCGGGTCTGCGCGCAGGCATCCACGGCGATCACCGCCCGGTACTTCGAAGGAGCGGCAGCGATGGAGTGGCACGGAGGCGGCTGGTGAGTATGCGGCTGAGGGTCGTGCACCGCACGGGCTACACCTATCCGGGGGGTGCGCGCACGTCATACAACGAGGCCCGGATGACACCGGCATCGACCGCCGAGCAGGAGGTGACGCACACCAGACTAGACATCACCCCGACCCCCTGGGCGTACTCCTATGTCGACTATTGGGGTACCAAAGTCACCGCCTTCGAAGTGCACGATCGGCACGAGCGATTGCAGTTGGTGGCAACGAGCACGGTGGATGTCCAACGCGGCGAGCATGCCCGGGCCGGGATCGATTGGGACGAGGTGCGCTCGCCCCAGGTCCTGGGGGCACGCGGCGAACTCCTGGAGCTGACCGAGCTGACGGACCCGGGCGCGGAGCTGACGGCCTTCGCCCTGCGCCAGTCCGCCGGCGCCGTCCGCCCCGCGGACTTCGTCGCCGAGGCCCTGGCGCATGTGCACGCCGAGATGACCTATGAACCCGGATCCACCGGCGTGCACACTCGCGCGGCCCAGGCGTGGGACCAACGGCGTGGCGTCTGCCAGGACATCGTGCACTTGTCCCTGGGTGTGCTGCGCACGGCGGGCATCCCGGCGCGCTATGTCTCCGGTTATGTGATGCCGCGGCGCGATGCCGACATCGGTGCGCCGGTCATCGGCGAATCGCACGCCTGGTTGCAATGGTGGGACGGCGAGTGGGTCTCCTTCGACCCGACGGCCGGTGCGGCGCCGGACGACTTCTCCGTCGAGGTGGCCCGCGGCCGCGACTACCGCGATGTCACGCCCCTGCGCGGAATCTTCACCGGCGTGCGCACCAGCTCCATGTTCGTCGAGGTCGAGATCACCCGGCTGGCCTGAGTCGCCGGTCGGCCCGGATAGGGTCGATCCCGTGAGGACGGCCTGCATCGATGTCGGTTCCACCTTCACCAAGGGCCTCCTCGTGGACCTGCAGGACGGCTCCGTATGCGGTCGGGCCGCCGCCGCGACCACCTCCGACACCGATGTCATGGACGGTCTGCAGGGTGTCCTGCAGCAGCTCGGCGCCACACCGGAGGAGCCGGTGCTCGTCTGCTCGAGCGCCGGCGGCGGGCTGCGGTTGGCGGTGATCGGATATGAGGATGCGGTCACCGCCTTGGCCGGGCATCGGGTCGGCCTCAGCGCGGGCGCCCGCGTGGTGCACGTCGCCGCGGGGCGTTTGTCGGGCGCCGACATCGTCTCGCTGCGGGCCGCCCGCCCTGATGTCGTGCTCCTGGTCGGTGGCACGGATGGCGGCAACTCGGATGTGTTGCTGCACAACGCCGCCCGGTTGGCAAAGGCCCGAATTGCGGCGCCCATCGTCCTCGCCGGAAATCATGCGGCCGCGACCGAATGCCACACGGTGCTGGCCGCCACCGGGCGCTCGGTGACGCTCGCCGACAATGTCCTGCCACGCATCGGCGAACTCGCGCCGCTCTCGGCGCGGGCGGCGATCCGGCAGGTCTTCTTGCGCCATGTCATCGGTGGCAAGGGACTGTCCACGGGGCCACGATTCGCCGAGCTGGTGCGGATGGCCACGCCGGACGCGGTGCTGCAGGGCGTGGAAGTGCTCGCGGCCCGACGCGGTCAGGACATTCTCGCGATCGATATCGGCGGCGCGACAAGTGATGTCTATTCGGCGCTCATCCCGCGCGGCGAGGACGTCGGGGTGCGGCGCGAGGTATCGCCCGCACCGCGCGTCCTGCGGACGGTTGAGGCTGACCTTGGAATGCGTTGGAGTGCAACGGGAATCGTTGACGCCGTCGACCGGGAGCGGCTGCCTCTCGAGGCTGACGCGCGGGACTATGCCGAGGTCGTCAGCCGCGAAATCGCCACCCTTCCCGAGGGTCAGGTGGCCTGGACTCACGAGCTCGACCTGGCCCGGGCCGCGGCCATCGTTGCCGTGCGCCGTCACGCCCGCGCCACCCGACCCGGCGAGAGTCCCCGGGCCTTGCGCGAGGTGGGCCTGGTGCTCGGCTCCGGGGGTGTGCTCCGGTATGCCCATCCGGTTGCCGCCGGTGGCGTCCTGCAGTCGGTCCTCGCCGACCACGGTGGGGGCTGGATCGTGCCCGCGGCCGCCTCAGCGGCGGTGGACACCGCATACCTGCTCTTTGCCGTGGGATTGCTGGCGCAGGATCACCCGGAGGCCGCCGCGGCGCTGGCCGACCACGTCGGCAGCGGGTACATACAGCCGCTAGGGTGAGCCGCTATGGCGACGGTGCCCACGGTGACTCTGGACGACGTGCTCGCGGCCCGCGAGGAGCTCGGTGATCTGATTCGACCTACCCCGCTGGAGTACTCGCGCTTGTTGAGCGAGAAGCTCGGGACCACGGTGTTCTTGAAGTGCGAGAACCTCCAACGCGCCGGGTCCTTCAAGATCCGCGGCGCGTATACACGGATCGCACGGCTATCCGAGGCGGAGAAGGCCCGCGGCGTGGTCGCCGCGAGTGCGGGCAATCATGCGCAGGGGGTAGCTCTGGCGGCCACCACCCTGGGCATCACGTCGAAGGTCTACATGCCCATTGGTGCGGCGATGCCAAAGCTCGTGGCGACCCGTGCGTATGGGGCGCAGGTCGAGCAGGTGGGCACCACGCTCGATGAGGCGCTCGTGGCGGCTCGGGCGTATGCCGAAGCCACCGGTGCCGTCCTCATCCACCCCTTCGACCACCCGGATATCGTTGCGGGACAGGGCACCTGCGGGCTAGAGATCCTTGAGCAGTGTCCCGACGTCCGAACGGTCATCGTCTCGCTCGGCGGGGGTGGGCTGCTGGCCGGAATCGCGACGGTCATCAAGGCGCGCAAACCGGAGGTGACCATCGTCGGGGTGCAGGCCGAACAGGCGGCCGCCTATCCCCTGTCGCTGGCGGCCGGACATCCCATTGCCTGCGACTCGATGTCCACGATGGCGGACGGCATCGCCGTGGGCCTGCCCGGGGCCGTGCCGTTCGAGGTCATCCGGGCGCACGTCGATCGGGTGGACACGGTCTCGGAATCGGCGCTGGCTCGCGCCATGCTCCATCTGCTCGAGCACAGCAAATTGGTGGTCGAGCCGGCCGGTGCGGCCGGGGTCGCGCTGCTCAGCGAGAGCGCCAACCGCTCCTGGGACGGACCGATCGTCGTGGTCTTGTCCGGCGGCAATATCGACCCCCTGCTCATGCTGCGGATCATCCGCAGCGGGATGGTGGCGGCCGGACGCTATCTGCAGTTCCGGGTCGTCATGCCCGATCGTCCCGGATCCCTGGCCCGGCTGATCGCGGACTGTGCCGCTGCCGACGCCAATGTGGTGGAGGTCGAGCACATGCGGCACGACTCCAGCCTGCTCATCGACGAGGTCGACATCCTGGTCCAGCTCGAGACGAAGGGCCCGCAGCACTGCCAGGACGTGCTGACCTCGCTGCGAGGTGCCGGATATCGGCTGAAATTCGCCTGAACGGGCCGTCGCCTAGCCGGTGTAGGGCACGGCCGCAGTGATCGTGACCTCGATCTGCGTGCCATTCGGCGCGGCATAACTGGTCGTTTCGCCCACGGTGCGGCCGTTGATGGCGGCCCCCAGCGGTGAGGCTTCGGAGAAGACCTGCAACGAGCCGTCGGCGATCTCGCGGGAGCCCAACAAGAAGGTCTCCTCGTCACCGAAGAGCTCGACCGTGACGAGCATGCCGGGTGCGACGACACCATCGTCGGCCGGGGGAGTTGTGCCAACGACCGCCGTGTCCAAGAGCTGGGTGAGCTGGCGGATCCGCAACTCCAGCTTGCCCTGCTCCTCGCGGGCGGCGTGATAGCCGCCGTTCTCCTTCAAGTCCCCTTCGGCGCGGGCCGCCTCGATGCGGGCGATGACCTCCTGGCGCCGCGGCCCGGAGAGATCCGCCAGTTCGCCGCGGAGCCGATCGAAGGCTTCCTGGGTCAGATAGGTGGCCGTCGGCTGCTCGGTCACGATGGACTCCTGGGCGTCGAGGGAAAGGGTAAAGGTCCGGCCCGCAGCCGTGCGGTCCAGACCTCGATGAAGGGTCCAGCGTATCAGGGAGCGGTTGCGGAGGGCGTGCAGCGCGAGACAATGCCGGTCACCGCGGGCGCGGTGGTGCGAATGGTGGCCGTGCTGCGCACGCTGCGTGCCGGTCCGGCGGGGATGGCCACATCCAGGGACCCAACGGTGCCGAACCGCTCGTCGAGCGCGGTGAGGCGGCAGGTCACCGCCAGCCCGGCGGGCCGGTGAAGATCGAAGGTGACCTGCACCGCGGTGCGCTCGCGCACGTCATACGAATGCGTCTGCCATGCCAGCCGCCCGGAGGTGGCGGAGATCGCGAACCACGTGATCACGGCGAGCATGGCCGCACAACCGAGCACGCCCACCAGCCACCAGCGCCGGTTGGTCTGGCGGGTGCTCGGTGCCTCGAGTTCGTCGTCGAGGACGGGCGGTTCGGTGGAAGTCATGTGCTCATCCGTGGCGGGGTGCGTTCGGGCAGGGGTGCGCGGTGAAACAATGTCCCCCGATCATGTCATCCACCGAAAGGCCCAGCATGACTCAGGGCATGCGCCTGCTGTGCGTGCACGCACACCCCGACGACGAGTCGAGCAAGGGGGCGGCGACCATGGCGAAGTATGTCGACGCCGGCGCCGAGGTTCTCGTCATCTCGTGCACCGGCGGGGAACGAGGCGATGTCCTCAACCCCCGCCTCGCGGACGACCCGCGGATTCAACGCGACATCGTGCAGGTGCGCCGCGACGAGATGGCGGCCGCCCAGGCCATACTCGGGGTCGACCATCACTGGCTCGGGTTCGTGGACTCCGGCCTGCCAGAAGGCGACCCGCTGCCCCCGCTGCCCGCCGGCTGCTTCGCGCTCGAGCCGCTCGAGGTCCCGGTCGAGGCCCTGGTTCGCGAGATCCGGCGGTATCGCCCGCATGTCGTGACGACCTACGACGAGAATGGCGGCTACCCCCACCCGGACCACATTCGTACCCACGAGGTCACCGTGGCCGCCTTCGACGCTGCGGGGGACCCCACGGCATACCCGCAGGCAGGACCGGCCTGGCAGCCGCTGAAGCTCTACTACAACGGCGGCTTCTCCAAGCGGCGGATCGAGGCCTACCACGAGGCCCTACTCGCTGCTGGCGAGACGAGCCCGTATGGCGAGTGGCTGGAGAAGTGGGATCGTCCCGAGCGGATCGTCACCACCCGCATCGCGTGTGCGCCGTGGTTCGAGCGGCGGGACGCGGCGCTGCTGGCCCACGCCACCCAGATCGACCCGGACGGCTGGTTCTTCAAGGTGCCCCGGGAGGTGCAAGCGCGGATCTGGCCGTTCGATGAGTATGAGGCGGCGGCCTCCTTTGTCCCGATCGTGACGGGGGAGGACGACCTCTTCGCGGGGCTAGGCGGCCCGGATGCGGCGGACGCGCTTGCCCTCGACCCGCCAGCGCTCGTCCTCGACCGCCGAACGGCTCGGGTGTCCGCGTGATGGTCCTCTATGTCGCGGCCACGCAGCCGGGCGCCGATCCGGAGACGGCCGCCTCGGGCTTCTTGGGTTTTGTCGTCTTCTTCTTGCTCGCGCTGGCGATCTGGTTCCTGGGCCGCAACCTGACCGCGCGGCTGCGGCGGATGAACTATCGCCACGAACACGAGGTCCATGACCTGTCTCTTATACACATCTGA
>CALLZC010000104.1 GCA_937858995.1 uncultured Nostocoides sp. | reverse complement strand
TTCGGCCCCCAGGACGCCAACCCGGATATTGGCGACTCCGCGATCACCGAGACCGGCGGCATCGGCGGGGTGGCCATGGCCGCCGCCCCGGCGATCGTGAAATTCGTCGGCGGCGACGTGCCGTTCGCCTTGCAGGCCACGCAGCGCATGTATGCGATCACCCAGGGCGAGCACCCGGCATACCAGGTCCCGATCCTCGAATTCCGTGGCACTCCAACGGGAATCGACGTCACCAAGGTGGCGCGAACCGGCATCTTGCCCCAGATCAATACCGGTATGGCCGGCCGGGTCGCCGGGGTCGGGCAAGTGGGTGCTGGGCTGGTGAACCCCCCGGAGCAGTGCTTCACCGAGGCGCTGGTCGCGCTGGCCGCCCGGGTGTGATGCCGTCGGCATGATCGGGATAGCCCGCGTGAGCAAACGGACCGCGCACGGACCCCGCCGGCGCGCGCACCGCTCGGCAACGCGGTCAGCCGGTCCACCGAACGGCCGGCGCTCCGGTGGGCCACCCCCGTGATGTAGGTGGTGCCCTCGGCGCGAATCGAACGCGCGACACCCGCTTTAGGAGAGCGGTGCTCTATCCCCTGAGCTACGAGGGCGGGGGCTGGTGGCACGCCAGCCGAGCCAGTCTAGGTGACCGGACAGGGCGCGAGAGCGGCCGCCGCAGCCACGCGAACGGGCCGCAAAATTCCTGGCGAACAGATGGGTCAGCGCCCTACCGCGGTTGGCTGTCACGCTCGTGGCGCGCGCTCGCTCGAGCGCCGTGAACCATGGCGAGCAGCCCGAGGCCCACGAAGCTGAGGATGGCAGCGACCGCGAGCGAATCACCCCAGACGGCGACGAGGGCCAGCACACCGAGCCCCACGAAGACCGCCCCGATGGACAGCACGACGAGACTCCCGGAGGCGACGGATCGGCGCGGCATACCCATGATCGTAGGGCCGACCCCGCCCGCGGGTGGGCGGCTCCCGGCGGCTACGCGCGCTTGGGGAACTTCTCGAACTCGGGCCGGCGCTTTGCTTTGTAGGCCTCGCGGCCCTCCTGGGCCTCAGGGGTGGCATAGAAGAGCAGGTTTGCGTCGTGGGCAAGCTGTTGGATCCCGGCGAGCCCGTCCTCCGCGGCATTGAAGGAGGCTTTCATCAGCCGCAAGGCAAAGGGCGAGAGTTCCAGCATGCGCCGCGCCCAGGCCACCGTGTGAGCCTCGAGCTCGGCCAATGGGACGACCTTGTTGACCATCCCCATCTCCTGGGCCTCCTGTGCCGAGTACTGCTCGCACAGGAACCAGATCTCCTTGGCCTTCTTTACGCCGACCATTTGGGCGAGCAACCCCGCCCCGAAGCCACCATCGAAGGAGCCGACCTTGGGTCCGACCTGCCCGAAGCGGGCATTGTCGGCAGCGACCGTCAGGTCACACACCAAGTGCAGCACGTGCCCGCCGCCGATGGCATAGCCGGCGACCATGGCGATGATCGGCTTGGGCAGTCGGCGCATCTGGATGTGCAGGTCGGTCACATGGAAGCGGCCGACCGCACCCGGCTCGCTGAGATAGCCCGAGTCGCCCCGGACCCGCTGATCACCGCCCGAGCAAAAGGCGTCGGGACCCTCGCCGGTCAGGATGATGACGCCCACCGAGGTGTCCTCGCGGGCCCGATTGAGTGCATCGGAGATCTCGACGATCGTCTGCGGCCGGAAGGCATTGCGCACCTCGGGCCGATCGATGGTGATCTTGGCGATCCCGTCGCCGCTCAACTCATAGCGGATGTCGGTGTAGTCGCCCTCCGCGGACCAGGACACAGCCTCAGACATGCGGCCAACCCTAAGCCGCGGCATCTCGCCGGACCGAATCGCTCGCCAACTCAGCCCAGGTCGCCAACTCAGCCGTGCGTCAACTCAGCAAAGTCCGCCACGTCAGCCCCAGGTCGCCAACTCAGCACAGGTTGCATTCAGGTCCACACGCTGCATCCTGTGGATCTGAGCGCAACTCCTGCTAGCAGAGGTTAGGTGGGCCGCCCGAGGTGGCCCCGCCCGGGTTAGGCGTGGACCACATAGTGCAGGATCACGTCGTGCGTGTGCTTGGCCTTGTCCGAGCCCCGCAGCAGGACCTCGTAGGTCCCGTGCGAGGTGTGGATCGCCACAGTGGTCTCCTCGGTGAAGCGCCCAAAGACCGAGGCGTTCGAGGCATAGGAGACCGCCGTGACCTTGCTATAGGGCACCGAGGTCACCGCCACCCGACCGCCGGCAAAGCTGTTGTCCTGCAGGATCACTCGCCGATCGGTCAACCCGATGAATCCGGTCCCGACGTCCTTGCCGTCATACACGGCGAAGACCGTCTCGTCCGGCAGCAACGAGTTCTGGACGATCTGGAGCTGTTCCTTCTTGTCGAAATAGATCTCCTCAGCCACCGCGCAACCCTTCTCGTATGCTGTCCGCCCACCGGCGAGGTCTGCCCGGGGCGCGCGCCTAGCCTGCCATGCGGCATACGGTGGAGCCATGGGTCGGATCGAGATTGTCGACGGGGATATCACCAAGGAGAAGGTCGACGTCATCGTCAACGCCGCCAACTCCGAACTCCTCGGAGGTGGTGGGGTGGACGGGGCCATTCACCGCGCCGCGGGACCGGGCCTGCTGGCCGAGTGCCGAGACCTGCGCGCCAGCACCCTGCCCGAGGGGCTACTGCCCGGTGATGCCATCGCCACGGGCGCCTACGACCTCAAGAAGGTCAAGTGGATCGTGCACACCGTCGGCCCGAATCGCCATGCCGGGCAGGACGACCCCGACATCCTGCGCCGATGCTTCGCGAACAGTCTGAGCCTGGCGCGCGGGCTGTCCGCCCGCAGCATCGCCTTCCCCGCCATCGGGGCGGGCGTCTATGGCTGGGATCACGCCAGCGTCGCCGAGATCGCGCTCGCGGTGGCCGAGGAGGAGAAGCGCCGACGCGGTGGCGTGGAGCGGATCCGGTTCGTGATCCACGGGGCGGAACCCAAGCTCATCTGGGATCTCGCCCGGTTCAACCTGCTCGCTTAGGGACGGCCGTAGGTCGCACTGGACGACCAGATCGCCCGCAGGCCGGAAGACAGGCCCGAGCGCGGGCTGTCATACATCATGCCGTTGCCGGCATAGATACCCACGTGGTAGGCGGGGTAACCCATGAACACCAGGTCACCCGGCTGCGGGTTGCTGACCGGCGTGACAACCGCCTGCTGGCCGGCGGCCGTGCGCGGGAGCGAGATGCCCACCTGGCGGAAGACGTATGACGTGAAGCCAGAGCAGTCGAAACCCGCGGGGGTCGATCCGCCATAGACATAGGGAATGCCGGACAAGGCCGCAGCAACGGCCAAGACGCCACCGTGCGCCGGGACGGCGGGCGCGGGGCGGGCCGGGCCGCTCGAGCGCGGGGTGGTGTTCGAGCGGCTCGCGGGGGCGGAGGTGCGCGCGCCCAGCGCGCCCACTGCTGCCGCCGCAACGATCGGCTTGGGTTTGGGCTTGGGTTTGGCGACGGCCTTGACGCCGATGACGCCATAGCTGGAACGCACCGGACCCACACCCACGGGCGCCCTAAACGCCGCGCTCGCGGCCTGGGCGGACGCCGAGGGGGTCTCGACCAGGACTGCCCGGGGGGCGGCCTGCGCGACCGGGAGACCGAAGGCGGTCACCAAGCCACCGGCGGCAGCCAAAACGGCACCGGAGCGGAGCAGGTTGTCGGCGGAGCGTCGCGGCGCGCGATGGCGCCCGAGGTACGTCGTAGCCACAGGTGACCTCTCGACGCCTACGAGGTGAGCTGTCGGGTTCGGGCGAGAGTCGCTGCCCGGCCGCGACCCGAAGGCCGTGGCTTCACCCCAAGGACACGACCAGGGTCGTGCCCATAAGTGGGTCCCCCGCTCCTACCAAACGGATAGCAATGGATCCGGCAACGCCCGGGGGTAGGACTCGGCGACCCGGACAACCGGTGCCGGCGAGGACGCAGGCACAGCCCTGACGCTACAGGCGCTCCCCGCAATTGTCACATTCGGGTCACGATGGGGTCGCGAATCGGCATCGACGCAGGTCAGAGCCATCATGGCAGAGTGGCGCCAGGGTTGGACAGCGAGGTGAGCTGCGGATCACGTTGTGACAGTAGTAACGCATGTGACTGACGAGGCGCAGGATGTCCGCCTGTTTCAGGTGGTGGCAACGAAGACGTGGTCGGCAATCTCGGGTGGCAGCGACACCCCGGCACCCGCAGGCCGACCGACCCCCACGGCGATGACTCGGCCGTCGTCGAGATGGACATCGGCCTCGCCACCCGGCACCACACCGCTCTCGGTGAGCAGTTGCAGGGCCTCGTGGTCAACCTGGACCGGCTCGCCGATGCGGCGCACGGTCACCCGCCGCGGCTCCAGCGACGCGACCGCGGACAGCGTGACCAGGCCGGCCCGGAAACTCTCCTCAACCTCCCCCGTGTCCCCCAGCAGTTCCGCGAGGCCAGGGATCGGGTTGCCATAGGGCGAGGTGTGGTCGCCACCCAACAGGGCCAGGATGCGGCGTTCCACGCGCTCGGACATCACGTGTTCCCAGCGGCACGCCTCATCGTGAACGAACTCCCACTCCAGGCCGATGACGTCGACCAGAAGCCGTTCGGCGAGTCGGTGCTTGCGCATCACCCGGGTGGCGCGCTGGCGCCCCTCGTCGGTGAATTCCAAGTGCCGATCCCCCGCCAGGGCCACCAGACCGTCGCGCTCCATGCGAGCAATCGTCTGTGAAACGGTCGGCCCGGAATGCCCGAGCCGCTCCGCAATACGGGCACGCAACGGAGGGATGCCCTCTTCGTCGAGTTCGAAGATCGTCTTGAGGTACATCTCCGTGGTGTCAATCAGATCACTCACTCGCGCATCCTCTCATCCACGGGCCGCCCCGGCCCCCGACGGGCGCGATCCAGCGCCCCGACCCACTGGGCGAGCCAGCCAGCAACCAGCACCCCACCGGCGCCCACGACGACACTGGCCGTGGCCAGGCCAGCCACCAGGGTCACGCCACTGACCAGCAACGGCCCGCCCGTGGCCCCCAGATCGGCAACGAGTCGCCAGCCGCCGAGGTATTTGGCCCGGTGGACACGAGGGGCTGTGTCCGCACCGAGCGTCATCACGATCCCGGAGCCGAGTCCATTCCCCAGGGCCATCACCAGGGAAGCCAGGAGCAGGGCGCGCAGCGATCCCGTGCTCGGGATCAGGAGGAGACCGATCCCCAGCAGCAGCGCTGTCGGGACGGCGACCCAGACGCGCCCGGCGCGATCCATCAGGGCTCCTGCCGGATAGAAGACGAGGATCTCGAGCAGGGCGCCCAGTCCCACGATCAGCGCGACATTCGCCGGGGACAACCCAAGATGGTCGGCCCACAAGGGGATGATCGTCAGGCGGACCCCGCGCAGGGCCGAGATGCCGAGCGCGCCGACTCCTAGGGTGAGCAAGGCCCGTCGATGCGCGTGCAACACCTGCCGCATCGACGCGGGATCGGCGCGTGCCTCCGCGCGCGCCGCGCCGCCCAGATCGGGAACGCGCAGGACCAGCAGCAGGGCGAGACCCGACATGGCCGCGGCGAACAGGAAGGCCGAGCGTGCCCCATGCGCCGCAATGAGCGGCGCGGCCAGCACCGGGCCGAGGAACATCCCGATGCGGTGCGTGCCACCCAAGGTCGACAGCGCCCGCCCTCGCATCCCCCAGGGCACCGCGTCGATCATGAAACCCTGCCGCGCCAACAGGAAGACGGTCCACGTCATACCCGTCGCCACGCTCGCCACGGCGAGGATCAGGAGGTTGGGCGCCGCCCACGTCAGCACGGCCGCGGCCGCACCCACGCCGGACGCGGCAACCATGGCGCGCCGCTCGCCCACGCGCGCGATGACCGCCCCGGCGGGCAGCGAGGTCACCAGTTGCCCGAGTCCGAGAACGGAGCCGATGAAAGCGGCCAGGGCGACGCTGGCTCCGAGATCGCGCGCCACCAGGGCCAAGAGCGGGATCGAGGCCCCGTAGCCCATGGCCTCCACGACCGTGGGCCCGTATGCCGGCAGCGCCACCGAGCGCAGCCGGAACCCGCCCGCCTCCTCCACCTGCGGCGGCGGGTGGGTCACGGTTGCCGGCGCCCCACGGACCACGCAGCGGCGTCATCCAGGGTGCCGGGCGCAACGCGCGTGAAGACCAGCCGATCGTGCAGCCGGTTGCTTCTCCCGGCCCAGAATTCGACCTCGTCGGGCACGATGACCAGGCCGCCCCACCGCGGCGGCACGGGAACGTCCTGCGGCGACCCGGTGTCGGGATAGCGCGCGGCCAACTCGGCATACCGCTCCTCGAGCGGCGCCCGGCCGGCAATGGGCGCGGACTGCTCCGAGGCCCAGGCGGAGATCCGCGACCCCCACGGCCGGCTGGTGAAATAGGCCGCCACGGCATCGGTGGGCAGCAGGCGCGCGTGACCCCGGAAGCGAATCGCCCGATAGAGCGACGGCCAGGTCAGGGCCGCCGCTACGCCTGGATTGTCCCTGAGCTGGCGCGCCTTGGCCGAGTCGAGGTGGGTGACGAACCCCGGGCCGCTGGGGTCGAAGAAGCGCATGAGCACCACCCGGACATCCGGCAGACCGTCGGCGTCCACCGTGGCCACGGACAGCGCGGTGGGCTCGGGCACGCCCGGACCGTGCGCGGATCGCGCCACCGCGTCCTCGATCCACCGGCTCGCCTGCGCGAACGGGGTGGCGGCCAGGTCACTCTCATCCAGACCCTCACCGGGGTAGTCGACGCGCGGTGCGAGCGGAGCTGTCATCACGGCAGGCTATGCCTGTCCACTGACGACGGCCAAGGTCGTTAGCGCCGGTCGATGGGCTTAGGCTGACCCCCGGAGAACGACCGTGGGGGCGCACCACCATGCGCCCGGCACCAACCCGCAAGACTTCCGACCGAGGACGGGGAGCCATGAGCGACAGCGACGTCAAGCACGGCCTCGAAGGCGTCATCGCCTTCGAGTCCGAGATCGCCGAACCGGACAAAGAGGGTGGCGCGCTGCGCTATCGCGGCGTCGATATTAAGGAACTCGTCGGCCGCGTGAGCTTTGGCCAGGTGTGGGGTCTGCTCGTCGACAACGAGATGGACCCTGGCCTGCCGCCGGCCGAGCCCTACCCACTGCCCGTGCATACCGGAGACATCCGGGTCGACGCGCAGTCCGCTCTCGCCCAGCTCGCGCCCGTATGGGGCTTCCGGCCGCTGCTCGACATCGACGCCGAGGAGGCCCGCGACAATCTCGCCCGCGCCTCGGTCATGACCTTGTCCTTCATCGCCCAGTCGGCGCACGGACAGGCCTCGCCCATGGTGCCGCAGAAGCGCGTCGACGAGGGGCGCACCATCGTCGAGCGGTTCATGATCCGGTGGCGTGGCGATCCCGACCCGGCGCACGTCGAGGCCATCGACGCCTATTTCATCTCCGCCGCCGAGCACGGGATGAACGCCTCGACCTTCACCGCGCGGGTCATCGCCTCCACCGGCGCCGACGTCGCGGCTTGTCTGTCCGGAGCCATCGGCGCCCTGTCGGGGCCCCTGCATGGTGGGGCGCCGTCGCGCGCCCAGCACATGATCGAGGGCGTCGAGCGCACCGGTGACGCCGAGAAATACGTGCAGGGGGTCTTCGATCGCGGTGAGCGGCTCATGGGCTTCGGGCACCGGGTTTACCGAGCCTACGACCCGCGCGCGGCCGTGCTGCGTGACACCTGCAAGCGGCTCGGCGCTCCCCGATACGAGGTGGCGGTCGACCTCGAGAAGGCCGCGATTGCGGCCCTGGCCGAGCGCTATCCGGAGCGCAAGATGGAGACCAATGTCGACTACTGGGCCGCGGTACTCCTAGATTTCGCGGATGTCCCCGGCGAGATGATGACCCCGCTGTTCGTCTCGGCCCGCACGGCCGGGTGGGCGGCCCACATCCTGGAGCAGAAGAAGACCGGGCGCCTGATCCGGCCCAGTTCGAAGTATGTCGGCCCCGGCCCGCGGCCGTTGGAATCGGTCAAGGGGTTCCAAGCGCGCGACTGACGAGCGCCCCGCGGTCGACGCGGGGTTTCCGGGTGCGCGGTCAGGGAAGCGCGCTGCTGCGGCGGCGCCGCGACCTGATGCTGGACACCTGCCGGGACGCGCGCGGCGGTTTGCTTGGATGGACAGGTGACTGCCCGTGCCCTGAGTGACCTGCGTTTGCCCGACGACCTGCTGCCCGCCGATGGCCGCTTCGGTTGTGGTCCGTCCAAGATTCGCCCTGCGCAGATCTCGGCGTTGACGGCGCTCGGCACGAGCGTGCTCGGCACCTCGCATCGCCAGGCACCCGTCAAGAGCCTGGTCGGTGCGGTCCGCGAGGGCCTGGCCCACTTGTTCGACCTTCCCGACGGGTATGAGGTGATCCTCGGCAATGGTGGATCGACGGCCTTTTGGGATATCGCCGCGTTCGGCCTGATCCGCGAGCGCGCGCAACACCTGGCCTTCGGGGAGTTCTCGGCCAAGTTCGCCAGCGTCACCCAGGGGGCGCCCTTCCTGGGCGAGCCCACGATCGTGCGCGCCGACCCGGGGTCACTGTCCACGGCATACGCGCAGGCCGGCGTGGACACCTACGCGTGGCCGCACAACGAGACCTCGACCGGTGTGATGGCGCCGATCCAGCGGGTCCCCGGCGCCGACCCGGACGCCCTGGTGCTGATCGATGCCACGTCGGGCGCCGGCGGGTTGCCCGTGGACATCGCGCACAGCGACGTCTATTACTTCGCGCCCCAAAAATGCTTCGCCTCCGATGGCGGCCTGTGGCTGGCCATCGTCTCCCCGGCGGCCCTGGCTCGCGTGGCGCAGATCGAGGCCAGCGGCCGGTGGGTTCCCGACTTCTATTCGCTGCCGACCGCGATCGAGAACTCCCGCAAGGACCAGACCTACAACACCCCGGCCGTTGCCACGCTCGCCATGATGGCTGATCAATTGCGCTGGATGAACGAGAACGGCGGGCTGGCGTTCACAACCGGCCGCACCGCGGACTCCGCGAACCGGCTCTATGCGTGGGCGCAGGCCTCGCCCGTCGCGACCCCATTCGTCACCGATCCGGCGGCGCGCTCGCAGGTCGTCGCGACCATCGACTTCGATGCCGAAATCGACGCCGCGGCCATCGCGACAGTGTTGCGCGCCAACGGGATAGTGGACACCGAGCCCTATCGCAAGCTCGGCCGCAATCAGCTGCGCATCGCGATGTTCCCGGCCGTGGAGCCGCAGGACATCACGCGCCTCACCGGGGCCATCGACTACATCCTCGACCGGCTCTGAGGCACTCCCACCCAGCCGTAGCCGTCGCGTGCCGACAGCGCGGTCTAGGTCACGGCGGAGAGCACGACGGCCGCAATGAGCAGGCACAGCACGCCGATCGTGGCGTAGCGCCGAAAACGCGGGGTCATCGCGCGGGCTCCGGGATCGGCACGGCGGGGCCGGTGGTGATCTGCAGGTGGGGGCGGTGGTGCGGCTCGAAACTCACCCGGACATTCTCACGCCGCCAGAGATAGCCAGCGACCACCACGAGGGTCAGCGCGACCGCGATCGGTCCGATCCCGATCGTCCAGCGGGCCCCGAAGTGATCCCCGATCCAACCGATGAGAGGGGCGCCGAAGGGTGTGCCGCCCATGAAGATCGCCATATAGAGGGCCATCACCCGCCCGCGCATTTCCGGCGCGGTGCGCAATTGGACCATCGCATTGGCGGTGGTCAAGGCCGTCAACGCCGCCAGACCGACGGGGATCAGGGCCAACGCGAAGAGGCCGTATGTCGGTGCCACCGCCGCCAGCCCAGCACTCACCGTGAAGGCCGCGAGCGCGAGCAGCAGGTGCCGCAACCGGGGATGCGCTCGGCGCGCCGACAACAAGGCGGCCGCCAGCGAGCCGATCGCCATGATGGAGCCGAGCAACCCGAACTCGGTCGGCCCCTTGGCGAAAACCCGTGTCGCCATCAGGGCCATCGTGATCTGGAAGTTCATGCCGAAGGTGCCGAGGATGAAGACCAGGGCCATCACCAATGTCAGGTCCGGTCGGGCCCGGACGTAGGCGAAGCCCTCGCGGATCGACCCGCGGCCCCGGGCCAAGGGAGCAGGGGTCAGGGCCCGACGATCCAGTCGGTTCAGGGACAGCAGCACCGCGGCGAACGTCCCCGCGTTGACCAGGAGCGCGACCCCGGTCCCCCAGCCCGCAATGACCAGTCCGGCCACAGCGGGGCCGATGAGCCGACCCGCGTTGAAGGACGCAGAGTTGAGGGAGACCGCATTGGCCAGCCGGTCGGCGGGCACCATTTCGGAGACGAAGGCCGCCCGGGCCGGATTGTCCACCGCCGTCGCTATGCCCTGCAGGAGGGCGAGCCCATAGACCTGCCAGAGCTGAGCCACCCCCGTTGCGACCAGCACCCCGGTGACGAGGGAGAGCACGCCCAGCGCGCTCTGGGTCAGCATCAACAGGGTGCGTTTGGGAAGACGGTCGACGATGGCGCCAGCCCAGGGGGCCAGGAGCAGGAAGGGCAGGAACTGCAGGCCGGTGACGATACCGAGCGCGCTGGCCGAGTGGTCGGTGAGTTCGGTCAGGACCAGCCAGTCCTGCGCGACCCGTGCCATCCAGGTCCCGATATTGCTCACCAGCGCCCCGAGGAACCAGATCCGGTAGTTGCGCACGGACAACGAGGCAAAGGTAGGGCTCACTGGGCCGCCAATCGGTCGAGGATCGCGCTCGCGTCCTGCAGAAGGCGCTGCTGCGCCGCCGACAGCTTCGCCACCCGCGCCGCCATCCACTCGTTGCGGGACTCGCGCGTTGCCGAAACCACCTGCCGTCCGAGCGGCGTGATGGTGATCTGGACGCACCGGCGGTCGCTGGCATCGGCGCTACGCACGGCATACCCGAGCTCGACGAGACCCCGGAGGGTGCGCGTCATACTCGGCGCGGAGACCCGCTCCACGCTGGCGAGCTCCCCCGGCGTTCGGGGCGCCTTCTCCAGGTGCACCAGAACCGAGAAGTGGTGCGGGGCAATGGCATCGGCGCTCTCGAAGCGCACCCGGCGCGAGATGCGCATGCAGGCTAGGCGCAACGTGGTGGCCAGCTCGGCCACGTCCGTGGCCGGGCTGGCAGGGGCTGTCGTGACCGGGGGCTTCATACTTAGCCCAACTCATTAACTCAGCTAAGCATTCCCCGGTGCGCCCCACCCCGCCGAGACGTCGCGGCGCTAGCCGACGCCGAGCACCGACTTGACCGGGTCGATCGCGAAATACAGGACGAAGAGGGCCGCGGTGATCCACATCAGCGGGTGTACCGCAGCGGCCTTGCCCTTGATGACCTTGATCAGCACAAAGACGACGAAGCCGGCGCCGATGCCCACAGCGATCGAATAGGTGAAGGGCATCAAGATGATGGTCAAGAAGGCCGGCAACGCGATCTCGATGTCGTCCCAGTCGATGTCCTTGACCTGCTGCATCATCAGGAACCCGACCACGACCAGCGCCGGGGTCGCGGCCTCGTAGGGCACGACCGAGACCAGTGGAGCGAGGAAGGTCGTCAGCAGGAAGAGCGCTCCCGTGACGAGCGAAGCCAGCCCGGTGCGGGCGCCCTCGCCGACACCCGCGGCCGATTCGATGTATGAGGTGTTGGAGGAGACCGAGGCGGCGCCGCCGGCCATCGCCCCGACAGAGTCGACGAGCAGGATCCGCTCGGCATGCGGCGGGGTGCCCTCGGAGTCATTGAGACCCGCTTCGGCGCCGATGGCGACCATCGTGCCCATCGTGTCGAAGAAGTCGGCCAGGAGCAGGGTGAAGACGAGCAGCAGCGCCGAGACGAGCCCGATGGCCTCGAACGAGCCGAGCAGGTTGAAGTCGCCGAGCAGGGAGAAGTCCGGGGACTGGGCAATGTCCGTCGGGACGGATGGGACGTTAAGGCCCCACCCGGTCGGGTTGACCCGCTCTCCCTCGGCATTGGTCTGCGCGCCGATCTTGCCGACGGCCTCGACGATGATGGCCAAGGCCGTCGCGGCCAGGATGCCGTAGAGGATGGCGCCGCGCACCTGGCGCACGAGCAGGGCAATGGTGATGAAGAGGCCGACCACAAAGACGAGCAACGGCCAGCCGGCCAGGAACCCACCCACGCCCAGCTCACCCAGCGGCCCACCCGCCGACTTGCGCACGAAACCGGCGTCCACGAAACCGATGATCGCGATGAACAAGCCGATGCCGACACTGATCGCCGTCTTGAGCTGCGCCGGGACGGCATGGAAGACGGCCGTCCGGAAACCGGTCAGCACCAGAACCGTGATGATGATGCCTTCGAGCACCACCAATCCCATCGCATCCGCCCAGGTCATCCCGGGCAGTTTGGCCACCCCGAAGGTGACGAAGGCGTTGAGCCCCAGCCCGGTTGCCATCGCCAGCGGGAAGTTTGCGACCACCCCCATGAGGATCGTCATGACGCCCGCGACCAGGGCGGTGGTCGCCGCGACCATCGCCAGATTCGGGGCACTGCCACCGCCGAGGAAGGCCCCCGTCGAGTCGGCCTGAGTGCCGATGATCAGCGGGTTGAGCACCACGATGTAGGCCATGGTGAAGAAGGTCGCCAGCCCGCCGCGCAGCTCACGCGAAATCGTCGATCCGCGCGCCGTGATATCGAAGAAGCCGTCGAGGCCCGTGGCCCGGGGTGAGGTGGTCGTTCGGGCCGCTGCCCGGGAGCTTTTCGCCATGGTCGAAACCCTAGGCGAGGGAACCAAGTCGGCACGAATGCGCCGCCCGAGTCCCACCCCGAAGTGGGTAGGCTCGGGGGCGTGAGCACCCTGCGCCGCGACAACGGCATACCCGCACCGCGGGCTCCGGAGCCGATCGGCTTCCATATGGCGCGGATCGTCCTGCTGGGGATGGGCGGCTGGGTCGTGGCCCTCGTCGTGACGCTTCTGGTCCCGGCCCTCCACCAGGGCGATCGCTCGTGGTGGCCGTGGGCCTGCGTCGCCGGCTTGGTCCTGGGCGCAATCGGCTACCTGTATGTCCGCCGCGGCCGCGGCAATGCGGCCGACGCCCACCCGGCTCCGGCGGAACCGCAAGCCCACTACTGATGGGCCTGCGCCTGACCCCGTATGCCGCCACGGACCTCCCCGACTTTGCTCCGCTCTTCCGGGCGATCGTGGCCGACGGCGAGAGCTACGCCTACCCCCTCGGGCTGTCCGACGGCGACATCCAGGATCTCTGGTGGGGCAGCGATCCAGCGCACACCGTGACCGCGCGCGACGAGCATGGCCGCCTCGTCGGCAGTGCGAAGATGAGCCCGAATCGACCGGGACGCGGCGCTCACATCGGCACGGCGAGCTTCATGGTCTCGGCTGATGCCCGGGGCACCGGCGTCGGGCGCGCCCTGCTGGACTACGTCATCGACTGGCATGTGCGGGGCGGGTTCAGCGGGATTCAGTTCAATGCGGTGGTCGAAACCAACACCGCCGCCGTGCAGCTGTGGCGCTCGGTGGGCTTTTCGATCATCGGCACCGTCCCAGGCGCCTTCGATTCCCGCAGGCACGGCCGGGTCGGCCTACACGTGATGTTTCTCCCGCTGCCCCTACAACCGCTCGAGTCGTAACTCATCGACGATGGGTGCCGGGATCTGTTCGGCCGCCGGCCGGTCCATGTCGGCCTCACTATGGGCCCCGCAGCCGTGGTCGATGCTGACGACCGTGCCATCCGAGGGGGACCATTCGCTGGCGCACAGCCCGAACATCGAGCGCAACGCCCCGGCAATCGGCACGAAGAAGCCGCACGAGGCGCACCGGGCCGGGGCATTGACGGCAAACGGGGAACTCGGGCCGTGCGTCCCGTCATACCAACGCTGGGCGGCATCCGCACGACCTTGAGCCGAGAGCACCCGCACGCGACCGAGGCCCAGCTCCCACAGGGCCATCGCGTCCACGTCCTCATCCCCCGTTGCCTCGAACCCCGCCACGAGCAGCGGGTCGTCTTCGACATAGGGAGTCACATCACCCGGGCCGATATCGCCCGGGGCCAGCCGGTCGGCATACGGAAGCCATTCGGGAGCGAGCAGCGCGCCGTCAGCGGGCAGCAGCGCCGTCTCGCAGACGGTGACGGTCTTGCTGCGTGGGGCGCGCGCCAGCGAGACCGTCCACACCCACCCCGGATAGGCGGCGGCGGTGCAGGCGAAGGAATGCAGCGCCAGTCGCTCGCCGAGCATCCGCGCGCCCAGATGGGCGCCGACGCTGCCGACCTCGGCGCTCTCGTCGAGAGCAGTGCGGGCCACCTCTGTGGCCTGCATCAAGGTCGGGTCCGCCTTCACCGCTGCCGACATCAGTGCTCGAGATCCGCCGCGACGGCGCGCAGCACCTGAGCGACATTCGCCGCAACCGACTTGTCGGGGTAGTGCCCTCGGCGCAGAGATGTCGAGACATTGTCGAGCAGCTTGATGACGTCCTCGACGATCACGACCATGTCTTCGGTCGGCTTGCGGTCCCGCTCGCGCCGGTTGGCCGCAATGCTGACCGGCGGCTCGAGGATCGTGACATTCATGGCTTGCACGCCACGGCGGCCCTGCGCCATGCCGTACTCGACCCGCGTCCCGTTCTTGATCGTCGTCGTGTCGGCCGGCAGCGCGCCAGCATGGAGGAAGACGTCCTCCCCCTCGTCGGCGTCGATGAAGCCGAAGCCCTTCTCGGCGTCATACCACTTGACCTTGCCTGTAGGCACTGTGCACCTCGTCGTTGCGTTTGCGTTCGAAACGGGCACCCCAAAGCGTGCCCGCTACCCCAAGGCTATCTCGGATGGCGAGCGGCGCCCGTCGGATATCGAGGCTCAGACGAGCGCCATGCCCCACTGCGCCCGCCAGGTGCCGCCGGGCTCGATCCAGACCAGGTCCCGCCCCGAGTTGAAAGCATCCGCCGGGCACGACATGGGCTCGACCGCGATGCCCGGTGAGTTCGCGCCGGCAACCGGCAAGGACACCTTCTCGCTGAACACCTGCACCCAATCCAGACCGGGTCCACCCCACACCTCGACGGTGCGCCCGGGCATCCCGACGCGCACCTGCCAGCGCTGACCCTGCCGGGCCAGATCCGTGTATGCGGTGTCGAGCAGCCGCGGCTGCCCCAGCGCCCGCGCTGCCCGGAAGTCGTATGCCGTGCCGACCACCGAGGCTTCCCCCGTCGGAAGCAGCCGTTGCGGATCGACCGTGACATAGGTGTCGGCGGGGATCTGCAGGGTCACCTCGGCCGCGCTGGCGCCGTGGGTGGCGACATACGGGTGCGCCGCGAAGCCGAAGGGCGCCGCCGTCGGTGACAGGTTCTGCGCGCTCACACTCACCCGCAAGCCCGCGTCGTCGAGCCGATAGACCTGCCGCAGATCCAGGTGCCACAACCACCCCGGCTGCGGGTGCAGGCGATAGCGCACCTCGACGCGCCCCGGCTCCTGGGCGAGAAGTTCCCATAACGCCCAGCGCACCAAACCATGGCTGGCGTTGTGGCGAGCGACCTCGGTGATCGGCAACTGCTGCTCGACCCCGTCGACGGTGTACCGGCCGTCACGCACCCGATTCGGCCAGGGCATCAGCGTCTGTCCCCGGCCGTGCAGGACCTGCTGGTGGGCGCCGAAGCCGGCCACGACGTCCTGCCCGCCCACGGCATATGTGCGCAGTCCGCCGCCGACCTCGACGACCACCGCGCGCTGATCGCCGTGCGACAGCAGCCACTGAGCGCCCGTGGGGCTGGGAACTATTCCGGGGACGTTCGGGGTTTCTCCCATGACGTGATCGTCCCATCTCGACCTAGGGTGAAGCCATGCGCCGCACTGCCCGATCCCGCCCGGGACTGCAGCCGATGCCCCCGGGAGGTCCCCGCCGCTCATCGATCCAAGACGCTGGGCCCGCCAACCCCTATCTGCGCCGGCCGGGACGACCGGTCCTCGCGCCGACCCCGTATGTCGGTGCGTATGCCGGGCGCCGCGCCGTCAGTGGCTCGGCCATCACCTTGGTCGTGGTCTCCGCCGTGTGCCTCTTCCCGTTCCTGCTGGTCACGCAGTTGCCGGCGCTCATCATCGGGCTGATGGCAATCAACGCCCGCGACGACCTGGCGCGGGCCGATCGGCTCGCGCGGCGCGGCTGGTGGGCCTTCGCCGCCGGTTTGGCGGCGATCGTGGCCCTGTTCGTCAGCGCCGCCGCCCTGTTGTTCAGCGTCATGCTGGCCGTGATCGGCTGAGGAGTCCGCGGGCCGCGACGGCATACAGGAAACTCCCAGGCTCACGGATCAATCTGATGACATGACCGTCACCGACCCAGAGGCCCGGCTCCTGATCGTCGAGGATGAGCCGAACATTCGCGAACTGCTCGCGACCTCGTTGCAGTTCGCCGGCTTTGAGGTCGTCACCGCGGGCGACGGCAAGGGAGCCATCGAGGCGGCGGCACGCCACGATCCCGACCTCGTGGTGCTCGACGTGATGCTCCCCGACATGGACGGCTTCGAGGTGACGCGGCGGCTGCGCGACAGCGGCCGGCGCGCCCCGATCGTCTTCGTCACGGCGCGCGATTCGGTCGACGACAAGATCAAGGGCCTGACGGTGGGTGGCGACGACTATGTCACCAAGCCATTCAGCCTGGAGGAGGTCGTGGCCCGGATCCGCGCGGTCTTGCGGCGCACCAAGGGCGAGGTCGATGACTCGGCGCTGTTGCGCTTCGAGGACCTCGAGTTGGACGAGGACAGTCACGACGTGCGGCGCGCCGGGCGGGCCATCGACACCTCGCCGACCGAATTCAAGCTGCTGCGCTATCTGATGCTCAATCCCAACCGGGTGCTGTCCAAGGCGCAGATCCTCGATCACGTCTGGGACTACGACTTCCGGGGTGAGTCCGGCATCGTGGAGTCCTATATCTCCTACCTGCGGCGCAAAATCGACACCGAGGGGCTACCGCCGCTGATTCACACCAAGCGCGGCGTCGGGTACGTCCTGCGCAAACCGCCGCAGTGACCACGGCGGCGCCGGGGTCCGGTGCGAGCCCGGGAACCACCGACAGCCCGGGTCCCCGCGAAAGCCCGGGTCCCCGCGAAAGCCTGGGAAGCCGCCTCCATCGACAACCGCTGCGGCTGCGGCTGATCGCAATCCTGCTGGCGTTGCTGGTGGTCGCCCTCACCCTGGTCAGCACCACCATGGGCTATCTCATGCGGCGCGAGCTGATCGAGCGGGTCGACACCAATCTGCACAAAAGCACAACGAGCGTCGTCAACTCCGCCCTCTACCAATTGCGCACCAACAACGACCAGATTCGCCTGCCCAGCGGGTATGCCGTCATTTTCTTCCCCACCGACGATCAGGCACCGATTCGGATTCCCGCGACCGATGTGGACGCGGTGCCCGACATCAGCACACTCCCGCTGGACGCGCCGGCCGTGCTCAGCGAAAAGCCGTTCACCCTCCGGACCAAGGGCTCGGATCTGAAGTGGCGGGCGGTGGCTCGGGCCTTCGATGACGGTTCCGCCACCTTCCTGGTCGCCCAACCCTTGCGCGATGTGTCCACGACCGTGCAACGTTTCGCCACCCTGGCTGCCGCGATTTCGCTGGCCACCGTGGCCGCCTTCGCGCTGCTGGGCTGGCACGCCGTCCGGCGCGCCTTCCGGCCGTTGACGGAGATCGAGGACACCGCGCGCGCGATCGCGGCCGGTGACCTGAGCCGACGGGTCCCCACCGAGGACGTGCCCGAAGAAGTGAGCTCGCTGTCCAACTCCTTCAACGCCATGCTCGCCCAGGTCGAGGAGTCGCTGGCCGTGCGCAGTGCCTCTCAGGAGCGGATGCGGCAGTTCGTCGCCGACGCCTCCCATGAGCTGCGCACCCCGCTGGCGACCGTGCGCGGATATGCCGAGCTCTATCGCCACGGCGCGGTGACGCCCGAGCAGGTGCCCGCGACGATGAACCGGATCGAAACCGAAGCCTCTCGGATGAGCAACCTCGTCGAGGACTTGCTCCTGCTGGCTCGCCTCGATGACGAGCGGCCCGTGGAGCGGCGCGAACTCGACCTGACCGTCGTCTTGGCCGAGCAGGTCCAGGCTGCCCGAGTCCGCGACCCCGACCGCCGGATCACCCTGCAAGGCATGGTCTCCGGCGATGTGACCCCGACCCAGATTCACGGCGAAGAAGCCGCGATGCACCAGGTCTTCGGCAACCTGCTGACCAATGCCATCCGGCATACGCCGACCGGCACCCCGATCGAGGTGGTCATCGGACGCGGGCCAGGGACGGCCCAGGTCGAGGTCCGCGATCACGGGCCCGGAATCGACGACGCCACCAAGACCCGGGTTTTCGAGCGCTTTTTCCGGGAGGACAAGGCGCGATCGCGCGCGAACGGCGGGACCGGGCTGGGCCTGGCCATCGTCGCCGCCATCGTGGCCCGGCACCACGGGCGCGTCGGCATCAAGCCGACACCCGGTGGCGGCGCCACGTTCGTCGTCGAGCTACCCCTGGGATCGCCAGCGCAGCCGCACGACGAGCCGGCATATGCAGCCAACTCCCAGGACCGGCCCAGGTCCCCGTGATCTTCCCGGGGTTGACTACGTGAGACCACATTGTCAAAGGAGTCACGCATGAGCCAGCCGGGCACCTCGACGGGAACCCCCTCCCCTAACCCACCGTCGAGCCCGTGGAGCGCCGCCGAGCGACCGGACACCGATGCCACAGCTCCGCTGTGGTTCGGCGACCGCGTCGGCGCACCCGCGCCCGACTCGGCTCCGACTCCCACGACGTGGTCCGCGCCCGTGCCACCGTCCGACCCGCCTGCGGCTACTCCCTCCCTGCCGCGACGGCCACGACGCACCTGGCCGGGCCTGGTGGCGGTGTCGCTCCTCTCGGCCGGATTGGCCAGCGGAGGGACGTATGCCGCCGTGCGGGCGGCGGACGGGCCCGGGGCCACCCCGACAGCCCCGTCCGCCGCCACGCAAAACGTCTCCCCCGCAACGACTTCGGCCGCGCAAGACATCCGCCAGATCAACCCGAACGCCCCCGACTGGACGGCGACTGCCGCCACCGTGACGCCGAGCGTCGTCGCGATCACCGTCGCGACCCAAGGTGGCGGTTCCCAGGGTTCCGGCGTCATCATCGATGGCAGCGGCCACATCCTGACCAACAACCACGTGGTCGATGGCGCCCAAGAGGGCGGCCTGCAGGTCACTCTCGCGGATGGGCGCATCCATGACGCGCGGATCGCCGGCACCGATCCCTCGACCGACCTCGCGGTGGTGACGATCACCGACCCGCCCTCGGACCTGAAGGCGATCGCCCTCGGCGACTCCGCGGCGCTGCGGGTGGGCGACCCGGTGATGGCCGTCGGGAACCCACTCGGGCTCGCCGGCACCGTCACTACCGGGATCATCAGCGCGCTCAACCGGCCGGTGACGACCGGCGACAATCAAGGCCAGGGCGAGCCGGTCTATACGAATGCGGTGCAGACGTCGGCGGCTATCAACCCCGGCAACTCCGGTGGGGCGCTCGTCGATGCGGACGGCAAGCTGATCGGCATCAACTCCTCGATCGCCAGCACCGGATCCAATAGCGGGAATATCGGCATCGGGTTCGCCATCCCCGTCAATGAGGCGAAGGTGATCGCCGACCAACTGATCGCGACCGGCGCCGCCGAGCACGCGTTTTTGGGGGTGAACCTGGGCGATGGTGAGGGCCAGGACGGGACGGCCACCCGGGCCGGTGCCCGCATCGCGGCGGTGACCCCGAATACCCCGGCAGCGACCGCTGGGCTGCGCGCCGGTGACATCGTGGTGGCCATCAAGGGCATCACCGTCGAATCACGAGACTCCCTGATAGCGCACATCCGCGCCGAGCGGGTCGGAGCCCAGGTCACCCTGACCGTGCTGCGAGGCGGTGCTCGCCAGGACATCGAGGTCACCCTGGCGGCGCGCCCGGCGGGATAACTGCTGCACCGTCCGACGGCCCGCCGCCCGTGATGCCTTGCCAAGGTGTGGCAGGCGTGGCAGGTTAGCTCCTTGTGCCCGATAAGGAATTGCTCAATGAACGGGCCCATCTAGCGGCGGCACGGACCGCCCTGGAGGCGATGCGCCAGCGCACCGAAGCCCTCGATGTCAACGCGGCCGACCCGATTGCGGCGGCGTATCTCGCGCGCGCCCTCTATTACCGCGCCGAGTCGCTCAAGGACGACCCGGGAACAGCGCTGTTCTTTGGGCGGCTCGATACGACCACGAACGATCGGTGGTACATCGGCCGCCGTCATGTGGGCGACGAGCACGGCGACCCTCTGGTGATCGACTGGCGTGCCGAGGTCTCCTGCGCCTTCTATCGCGCCACCCATCATGACCCTATGGGTGTCACCCTGCGGCGGCGGTTCGGGATCGGGGCGGGAGACATCACGGCCTATGAGGACGAACATCTCAGCGACCGGCAGGAACCCGAGACGCGCAGCGCGATCCTCGCGGCAGAGATCGAGCGGCCCCGGGTGGGGCCGATGCGGGACATCGTCGCCACGATCCAGCCCGAGCAGGACGAGATCGTCCGGGCAGACGCCAACACCAGCGTGTGTGTCCAGGGCGCCCCGGGCACCGGGAAAACCGCCGTCGGACTGCACCGCGCGGCGTGGCTCCTCTATGCCCACCGGGATCGGCTGGCCCGACAAGGCGTCCTGGTCATCGGCCCAAACCGGGCTTTCCTGGATCACATCGGCGCCGTGCTGCCCGCGCTCGGTGAGGTGCGTGTCGGGCACACCACCGTGGCCGACCTGTTCGACTCCCGCCCGGTGCGCAGCTTCGACGATCCGGCGGTGGCCACCCTCAAGGGCGACGCCCGGATGGCCGAGGTCCTGCGCGTCGCCGTGTGGGGTCACATCCTTGCGCCCACCCAACCCCTGATCGCGCCGCGGGGTGCCCGCAAGTGGCGCGTGCCGGCATACGAGGTGGGCGAGGTGCTGGCGGAGTTGCGCGGCCGCGGGGCGCGCTATCACGCGGCCCGCGACATGCTGCCGCACCGGCTGGCGCATTGCATCTTGGTGCAGATGGAGCGTGCCGGCGACAGCCCCGACGATCGGGTCCACGACGCCGTCGCTCGCAGCCCCGCCGTCAAGGCGTATGCCGCCGCGCACTGGCCGGCGCTCGACCCGGCGCGGCTGCTCCATCGGCTCTTCAGCGATCCGCAGGCGCTGGCCGTCGCCGCGGCCGGGGTGCTGGACCCCGCGGAGCAGGACGCGTTGCTCTGGCGATCACCCACGCGAACTCCCGGCGCGGCGCGCTGGTCGGCTGCCGACCTGGTCCTGCTCGACGAACTGAGCGACCTGCTGACCCGCACCCCCAGCCTGGGGCACATCATCCTCGACGAGGCACAAGACCTCTCCCCCATGCAGCTGCGCGCCGTGGGACGGCGGTGCACGACCGGCGCGGCGACGGTCCTGGGGGATCTCGCCCAGGGCACCACGCCCTGGGCCACCACCTCGTGGGCCGAGGCGCTGAGCCATCTCGGCAAACCGGAGGCGCATGTCGAGGTCCTCGCCAGGGGCTTCCGGGTGCCCACCTCGGTCATCGACTTCGCCGCCCGGCTGCTGCCCGTGATTGCCCCGGGCCTGGGAACGCCGCACTCCGTGCGCGACAATCCGGGCCGACTCGACATCCACGAAACGCTCGCGAGCCGGCTCCTGGATCGCCTTGTCGCACTGACCATCGCCGCGTCCCAGGAACCCGGCTCGGTGGGCTTGATCGTGCCCGACAAGCGGGTTGACAGCGTCACCCGAGCCTTGACCGCAGCCGGTCTCGATCACGGGGTCCTCGGTCCCGAGCACGGCGATGTGGACCATCAAGTGGACGTCATCCCCGCGTCCGTGGCCAAGGGTCTGGAGTTCGACCGCGTCATCGTCCTCGAACCCGCCGACATCGTGACCGCCGAGCCGGATCTGCGCACCGGTCTGCGGCGGCTGTATGTCGTCCTCACCCGCGCCGTCTGCGAACTCGACATCGTGCACGCCCAGCCCTTGCCCGCCGAGCTGGCGGCCTAGCGCGCCCCTTCGGGGGATTTGAGTAGCAGCACTCAGGCGCCCCCGCCACGCCAGAGTCCAGGCTGGGCACATGAGCGCACAGACCCTGGATTCGGTACGCCGTCTCGAAGCGGAATTCGCCGAGGCCATGACTCGCATGTATGCCGTCGGCAATGGCCTCGCCGCGCTGCGCGTGGATCTCGCCGCCGGGCCGAGCCTCGAGGTGATCGCCGCTGCGCAGGGGGCAGCGGCGACTCGGCCGGGTGGCCAACCCACCCCGGTCCGTCCGGACGCCCCTGGGGACCTGGCCATGCCCGGCGACCTGACCATGCCCGGCGACCTGGCCATGCCCGGGGACCTGGCGAAGCCCGGCGACCTGACCATGCCCGGGGACCTGGCGAAGCCCGGGCACCCCCCGGCTGCGGCCGGTGCGTGGTGGCAGCGCGAAGGCATGGTGGTGCGCCTGCTCGGCGTTGCGGGCGCCGGGGTTCTGCTGATCGGCGTCGTCCTGCTCCTGGCCTACGCGATCCAGCACGGCTATCTCAACCCCGCTGCCCGCGTCGGCGGCGCCGCGATCCTGGCGCTGGGTTTGGTCGGCGCTGCCCATCGGGTCCACCGCGACCCCGCGCGTGCCACGGGCGCCCTGGCCATTGCCGCGGCGGGGTATGCCACCGCATACCTCGATGTCATGGCCGTTACCCGCATCTACGAATGGTTGCCGCCGGCAGCCGGGCTCGCCCTGGCCGGGGTGATCGCGGCCAGTGGGATCGTCTTGGCCCGCGCCTGGGACAGCCAATTCCTGGCGCTCCTGACCGTCGGCGGGGTGGCGGCGCTCGCGCCCGCGCTATCCGGCGCCTCAGAGGTTCTGACTGCTGGCTTCCTCGTGGTGCTCGCCCTGGCGAGCTACCCCGCCCATCTCGGGCGCAGCTGGCTGGCCCTGCACGCCGCGCGCGTGGCCCCGGCCGCGCTCGCGATCCTGGCCCTGAGCACTGCCGGGCGGGACGCCAACGTGACCCTCGGGCTCGCGGCGATCCTCGCCGGCTTCGACCTCGGCACGGTCCTACTTGCTGGTCGGGCCCGGACGGCCACGCGGGGGCCGACGCTGCTGGCACCCGTCCTGATGCTCAGCGCCCTGCCGGTGCTGGCCGCTGGCGCCGTGCCGGACGCGCTCCCCTCGTGGCTGGTGTATGCCGCGGCTGCCGGCAGCTACCTGCTAGCCGCCCTTATGACCCGCGACGCAGCGACGACCCCCTTCCTGCGGGTGGCCCCGTGGGCCGGGGCGATCGGGACCGTCTTCGCGGCCAGTGCGGTGACCGTCGATAGCACGGGAGCCTGGCGGCTGACCGCGCTCGCGGCGCTCGCGGTGGCGTATGCCGCCACGGTTCGCGCCCTGGGGCCTCGGGCCCACCTGTGGCAGGCCGCCGCCGCCCTCTTCCTGACCCTGGGCGCGGTCGGGGCGGCCGCGCCGCTGGTGGCCCAGCTGGCGGCCCGCGCCACGGCGGTCAGCGGCATCTTCCTGCCCGACCTCGTCACCCTCGCGGGGACCGCGGCCGCGGTGATCGTGCTCTGGCCGGCCCTGCGGCAGTATGCCGCCCTCCTGGCCCCCGCCTCGAGTCGCTATGTGCCCTGGGTCGGCGGCGCCCTCGCGCTGCTCTATGTCGGCTCGGCCGTCGTGGCGGGTGGGGTGGTTCTCGGACGCCGGGCCGAGGCGGCCGCTGGCGGTTTCGTGGCCGGTCACGGCCTGGCGACGCTCCTGCTCGCGGTGGTCGCGGCATACCTGCTGATGCACGGCTTGCGGGGCACCGCCGACGCGGGCGTCGCGCTGCGGGCCGGGCTGGCCCTCGCCGGCTGCGCCGTGCTCAAACTGCTCTTCTTCGACCTCCCCACACTCGACGGGATCGTGCGCATCGTGGCCTTCATCGGCGCCGGGCTGGCCCTGCTGGCGATGGGTACCGGCTATGCGAAGGCCCTCGATCGGGCGCGGGCCGCGTGAACACGGCGCCCGGGCCACCACCGGGCGCTGGGTGCCGAGCCGCAGCCGCCTCGCCGTCGCAAATTGCGCCACCCGCGGCGCGTTTCAGCGCGGCGCCGGTATGCCGAGACGCCACACTTAGGGCGTGACCCCCGCGCCCCTCGACCCGCTGCTGCGCGCGCACGCAGCCGCCGCCCCGCGGACCCTGGTGGACATCTGGCGGGACACGGTCACCGCCTATCCGGACGAGCTGGCCGTCGATAGCGGCGTGAGCACCCTGCGCTATGCGGAAATGGACGAGGCGGCCGCCGCACTGGCCGACCGCTTGGCGCAAATCGGCGTCGGACCCGGGGACCGCGTGGGAATCCGGGTGCGATCCGGCACCACCGACCTCTACGTGGCGATCCTGGGGGTGCTCAACGCCGGCGCGGCCTATGTGCCGGTCGACGCCGACGACCCGGATGAGCGCGCCCGGGTGGTCTTCGCCGAGGCGGGGGTGGCGGCGGTAGTCACCAATGACCTTGCCGTCAGCCGTCGGCGCACCGGCCCAGGAACGGCCCGCGCCGGTCAGGCACCCGAACCGTCGGACGACGCCTGGGTGATCTTCACCTCCGGCTCCACCGGCACCCCCAAGGGGGTAGCCGTGACCCACCGCAATGCCGCTGCCTTTGTCGACGCCGAGGCCCGGCTCTTCCTGCGCGGTGCCAGCCTGGGACCCGGGGACCGTGTGATGGCCGGTCTCTCCGTCGCCTTCGACGCCAGTTGCGAAGAAATGTGGCTGGCCTGGGCGTATGGCGCGTGCCTTGTGCCGGCACCGCGCAGTCTGGTGCGATCGGGGGTCGACGTCGGCCCGTGGCTGGTTGCGAACGACGTCACCGTGGTCTCGACCGTGCCGACGCTGGTGGCCTTGTGGCCGCCCGAGGCCCTGGCGAAGGTGCGGCTGGTCATCCTGGGTGGGGAGGCATGCCCCCCAGAGCTGGCGGCCCGCCTGCAGGCCCCCGGCCGGGAGGTGTGGAACACCTACGGGCCGACCGAGGCCACGGTGGTGGCGTGCGCCGCGCTCGTGACCGGGGAGCCACCGCTGCGGATCGGGCTGCCGTTGGATGGCTGGGACCTGGCCGTCGTGGACGGCTCCGGTCAGCCGGTGGCGGCTGGGGAGTCCGGTGAGTTGATCATCGGCGGCGTGGGTCTGGCGCGCTATCTGGACCCCGCCAAGGACGCCGAGAAGTACGCCCCCATGCCATCCCTGGGTTGGTCGCGGGCCTACCGCTCCGGTGACGTGGTGGTCAACGATCCCGACGGCCTGCTGTTCACCGGCCGGGTCGATGACCAGATCAAACTGGGCGGCCGACGCATCGAATTGGGCGAGTTGGACGGACAGCTGACCCGCCTGCCGGGCGTGAGCGGCGCGGCGGCGGCCGTGCGCACTACAGCCAGCGGCAACTCATTGCTCGTCGGATACCTGACCGTCGACGATGGGTATGACGGCTCCACCGCCTTGACCCTCCTGCGCGAGCGGCTTCCCGCGGCCCTGGTTCCGCGGCTGGCCGTGGTTGCGGCGCTGCCCACCAAGACCTCCGGCAAGGTGGATCGCGATGCGTTGCCCTGGCCGCTGCCCGCATCGGCGAGCGCGGGCGCGCTGCACGGCACCCAGGCCGAGGTGGCCCAGGTGTGGCGCGAGGTGTTGGGAGCCGACCCCACATCGCCGAGCGACGACTTCTTCGCCTTCGGCGGCGGCTCGCTGACCGCCGCGCAGGTCGTCAGCCGCCTGCGGCCCGGCTTCCCAGATCTTGCGGTGGGGGACGTCTACTCCCACCCGACTCTGGCTGGCTTTGCTGCCGCCCTCGAGGAACTCGCCGGCACCATGGTCCGCCAGGACCGGACCGTCTCGCCGATCCGCCGCAAGACCCAGGTTGGCCAGATTCTCGCGCTGTTCGGGTTGCGGGCCTTGGCCGCGGCCCGTTGGCTGGCGTGGCTGCTCCTGGCCGGGGCCCTGTTGGGCGAAACCCTGCCATGGCTGGCCTCCTACTCCTGGTGGGTGGTGCTGCCCATCTGGGCGGTCTTTGGGCTGCCGCCGGGTCGGATGCTGCTGGCCGCGACCATGGCTCGGGTGCTGCTGCGCGATCTGCGACCCGGCAGCTACCCGCGCGGCGGCAAGGTGCATCTTCGGGTGTGGCTTGCGGCGCGCATCCAGGACGAACTGCACGCCACCTCGCTGGGGGGCGCGGGGTGGTTCCCGGCATACGCCCGCTGGCTGGGGGCGCGCATCGGTTCCGGCGTGGATCTGCACTCGGTCCCCCCGGTGACCGGCCTGCTGACGGTTGGCCGCGGTGTGGCCATCGAGCCGGAGGTGGACCTTTCGGGGACGTGGATCGACGGCGACCGGTTGCATGTGGGCTCGATCGTCGTGGGCGCCGGCGCAAGCGTTGGAACGCGCAGCATGCTGGGGCCCGGTGCCGTCGTCGGCGCCGACGCACAGGTCGCGCCGGGCTCGTTCGTGCCGGGGGAGGTCCCCGCCGGGCAGTCCTGGTCCGGCGCACCGGCCGAGCCCACGGAGGCCGATGACGAGCCCTGGCAGGATGCGCCGCAGTCGGGTCACCGGGCCTGGGTGGCCGCATTCGCGGTCGCCGCGGGAGCCATTGCGACGCTGCCGGCAATTGCGGCGGCGGCCGGCGCGGCCGTGCTGTGGCCGGTGGTGCGCGATGCCACCACCCTCGCCGAGGCAATCCGTGCCGGGCTCCCGTGGCTCCCGGTGGCAGCGCTCACGGGATACGCCACCCTGGGGGCGCTGGTGCTGGTGCTGGTCCGCGGTCTCGCCCCCGCCATCTCACCCGGTGAATACCGCGTCCGATCCCTGCCGGGCCTGGCGATCTGGACGACGGTCCGAATTCTGGATGAGGCAAGGACCTGGCTTTTCCCGCTCTATTCCGCGGCGCTGACCCCATGGTGGCTGCGAGCGCTCGGCGCCCGGATCGGGCCGGGTGTGGAGGCCTCCACGGTCCTGATGATCCCGAAACTGACCCAAGTCAACGCCCACGCCTTCCTCGCCGACGACACCCTGATCGGGGGCTACCAACTCAGCCGCGGGATGATCCGGGTTGAGCGCGTCAAGGTCGGGAAGCGGGCCTTCGTGGGCAACTCCGGGATGGCCGCCCCCGGCCGCAAGGTGCCCAAGGCCGCCCTGGTGGCGGTCTTGTCGGCGGCGCCCGGGCCCGGTGTCGCCAAGGCCGGCTCATCCTGGCTCGGCAGCCCACCCTCCCAGCTGCGACGCGCCACAGGGGGCGGCGATGAGTCGCGCACCTACAACCCGCCGCTGCGCCTACACCTGCTGCGCGGGGTGGTCGAGACCGGGCGCCTGATCCCCATGGTCATCTCCGTGGCCCTGTATGCCGGGGTGGGAGCCACCCTGCTCGCCCTGTTGGAGCGGAGCCTGCTCCTGGCCGTGGTGCTGGGCGGGCCGGTCATGATCGCCGGTGGGCTGCTCGCAGCCGGACTAGCGGCCGCGGCGAAGTGGATCCTGGTGGGTCGCCACCGTCGTTCCGAGCACCCGCTGTGGTCTGGATTCGTGTGGCGCAACGAGCTCGCCGACACCTTCGTGGAGGTGCTTGCCGCACCCTGGTTCGCCTCCGTCGCGCAGGGAACCCCCGCGCTCAACGTCTGGCTGCGACTGCTCGGCGCGCGGATCGGACGCGGAGTATGGTGCGACACCTATTGGCTGCCCGAGACCGACCTGATCGAGTTGCGCGCCGGCGCGACCATCAACCACGGCTGCGTGGTGCAGACGCACCTCTTCCACGATCGCATCCTGTCCATGGACACGGTGACCCTGAAGGCGGGGGCCACCCTAGGACCCAATAGCGTTATCCTCCCGGCCGCGAGTATCGGCCGGCACGCCACGGTCGGCCCGATGTCGCTCGTGATGCGCGGCGAGGAGGTGCCGAGCCGCACGCGTTGGCTCGGCAACCCGATCGGCGCCTGGGAGGAGTCACCAAACCCGTGAGCGACCCCTACCTGCCCGGCCACGGCGACCGGAGCTTCTCCGTGACCCACTACGAGCTCGATCTGGGCTACCGCCCGCAAGGCAACCGGCTCACCGGACAAGCCACCTTGTCCTGCACCGCGCGAGCCGACCTGAACCACGTCGTCCTCGACCTCGCCGGCAATCTGGATGTTGCCAAAGTGAGCGTCGCCGCGGCGCCGGCTCGCCACACCCACCGGGGCAATCGGTTGCGCGTGCAGACCGGCCCCCGCCACGCCGGCGAGGAGTTCACCGTCGTCGTGAAGTATGGCGGCGCCCCGCGGCCCATCAATGCCCCGGGGCACGGCCTGGCGGGCTGGGAAGAGCTGACCGATGGGGTCATCGTGGCCGGCCAGCCGCACGGGGCACCCTCGTGGTTCCCGTGTAATGACCGGCTCGACGACAAAGCCACCTATGCCTTGGAGCTGAGCGCACCCGCCGACTACCACGTGTCCTTTTCGGGCACCCAGCGCTCGTGCGAACGCTCCGGCGCGAGCCGGCGGTGGCGGTTCGAGCAGTCGGCACCCATGGCGAGCTACCTGGCGACCGTGCAAATCGGGCGCTACCGAGCCCAGCCGCAACCGGGTCCGGTGCCCTTGATCCTGGCGGCGCCGGAGGGCGCGGCCGACCCCGCCTTCGAGGCAACCTTCGGTGACACCGGGCGGATGCTCGACTTCTTCAGTGACCGCTTCGGCCCGTATCCCTTCGAGTCCTACACGACGGTGGTGACTGAGGACCCCTTGGACATCCCACTGGAGTCGCAGTCGCTGTCCACCTTCGGGAGCAATTTCGCCACGGGGGACTGGGAAGCCGTCCGCTTGGTCGCTCACGAGTTGGCGCACTCCTGGTTCGGCAACGCCGTGACCTGCGCGGCGTGGCGGCATATCTGGCTGCACGAGGGATTCGCGTGCTACGCCGAATGGTTGTGGTCGCAGGAGGCGGGACTCAAGAGCACCGCCGAGCGGGCAGCCCACCATCACGCTCGCCTGCGCGCCCTCCCGCAGGACCTGGTGCTGTCCGACCCGGGGGCCGAGATGATGTTCGATGACCGTGTCTACAAGCGCGGCGCCCTGACTCTGCACGCCCTGCGCATGCGGGTGGGCGATGAGGTCTTCTTCGACATTCTGCGCAGCTGGGTGCGCGCCCACACCGCCGGTTCGGTCACCACCGAAGACTTCGTCGCGCATGCCTCCCGGGTGTCCGGCCAACCCTTGGCCGACTTCTTCCGACCCTGGCTCGAGCAGCGCGCCCTGCCACCGTTGCCTGCGCCCTAGCGGTCGGGAGGCAGCACCGCCAGCGTGGCGTGATACCCCGGTGGAGCCGGTATGACGTGCAGCGCCTCCCCCCAATCCGCGAGGCGCAGCGCGCGCATCGGCTGCCGGGGGTCGCCGAGGCCCACGCCGAGCGCCTTGAGCAGGGCCTCCTTGGCCGTCCAGACACGGGCGCGCGTCGGCGCGTCGGGCGCCCGCTCGTGCGGGTGCAGGACCAGCACGTCGTCCCACCAGCTGGCGAAGGCCGCGATCTCCTCGAGGTCGACCCCGATCCGCCACCCCGGCGGGCCGATGGCCACGAGTTGATGTGGCCCCGCCCGGGTCAGCGACACTGAGGGATTGACCTCGCCCACGCGGGCCCAGGGCTGACCGTGTTCGCCCGACCCACAAAACGGGCAGCTGCGGCCGGCGGCGAGCGTGGTGTCCGGGTCGTACCGGCCTCGCAACTGCTCCAGGAGGGCATCGTCGCTGGTGGCGTGCCAGCCCAGCTCCACCCCGGAGATCTCGCTCGACCGGCCGGTCCGCATCGCGCCGACTACTCCGCGGCGATGGCGTCGAGGACCTGCATCCGGGCCGCGCGCCGACCCGGCCAGACCGAGGCGAGCACCCCGACCAGGCCGGCGACGAGGAGGAAGACCACCAATTGCAGCCAGGGGATCCGCAAGGCGCTGAAGCCGTCATCGGCCAAGGCCCGTTGAATGGCAATCCCGAAGCTGACCCCGAGGATGACGCCCAAGGTCGCACCCAGGATCGCAATAACCACAGACTCGAGCCGGAGCATGCTGCGCAGCTGCCGACGGCTCAAGCCGACGGCACGCAGCAGCCCGATCTCCCGGGTCCGTTCGATGACCGACAGGGCCAGGGTGTTGATGATCCCGAGAATGGCGATGATGACCGCCAGACCGAGCAAGGCATAGATGATCGTCAGCATCTGATCGATCGGCTTGGCCTGCTCTGCCGCATATCCAGCCAGATCCTTGACGCTGACGGTCGGCAGGTCCGCGACGACCCGATCCAGCGCCGCACCCACCGCGGCGACGTCGGCGCCCGGCGCCGTCAACACATAGACCTCGGCGTCGGCCTTCGTCCCGCCGTTGGCGGACCAGTCCCCCAACGAGAGAATGTAGTCGCTGGGCGCGGTCGCTGACCGCGCGAAGGTGCCGACCACCTCGACGTCGAACGGCTTGCCCTGCAAGGTGACCGTGACCCGGTCGCCGACGGCCAGTGCGTCACTCTTGGCCCGCTCCCGCGCGATCAGGATGCCACCTGCGCGCAGTGCGGGAAGCACGGTCGCGTCATGGTCGGGGTCGAGGGTGGAAACCGATCCGTACGTGTCGGGCTCGATCGCGGAGATCCACTGCGTGGAGTCCCCGATCTCACCCATCCCCCACCTAACGCGCGAGATCGATTCGACACCTTCGATCCCGGAAATCTGGTCACCGACGCTCGGGGAGAAGTCGCTGCCGATGGCGTTGGAGACCAGATAGTCCGCCTTGAAATTCTCCTCGATCTGCGTCTTCAGGCTCACCTTGGCGGAGGCACCAAAGACCGCCATCATCGATACCAGGGTCACGCCAATCATCAGTGCCGACGCGGTGGCAGCGGTCCTGCGGGGATTGCGCAGGGCGTTTTCCTGGGCCATCACCCCGACCGTCCCGAACAGTCGGCGATAGAGCATGCCCAGGCCGATGATCACCGGGCGGCCGACGAGCGGGCTGGTCAGAGCCACACCCAACAGCACCCCGAGGATGCCGATGCCGAGCCAGATCAACGGTTTGGGCACCTGCGTGAACAGTCCCGCACCCATGGCCGCGGCCCCGGCGGCCGCGAGCGCGAGCCCGCCGACGACGCGCCGATGCATGGATCCCTCGGCCAGGGTGATGTCGTCACGCATGGCCGCCACCGGCGCCACGGAGCCGGCCCGGCGGGCCGGAAGGTAGGCAGCGACCAGGGTGACCGTCATACCCACGGCATACGCGGCCACGACCGTCCGGGGCGCCATCACCAGGCTGGCGTCGGAGAGGTCCAACCCGACCACTCCAAAGAGGACCTTGATCAGCACGGCCAGGCCGACCCCGACGAACAGGCCGAGGGTCGAGCCGACGAGCCCCACGACGAACGCCTCGATCAGGACCGAGCGCGTCACCTGCGTGCGGCTGGCGCCGATCGCCCGATAGAGGGCGAGTTCCTTCATCCGCTGGGCCACCAGGATGGAGAAGGTATTGACGATGATGAACGAGCCGACGACCAGGGCAACCGCGGCGAAGATCAGCAGGAAGTAGGTGATGAATTTCAACGACTCCTGCACCTGGCTTTGCGCGGCGGCCGCCGCGGACTCGCCGGTGACCGCTTCGATGCCGGCCGGCAGGACCGGTGCCACGGCGGCCCGTAGGTCCTCCTGGGACACGCCATCGGCGCGGGCCACCCAGATGTCATTGAAGAGGTTCTCGCCGCCCTGATAGAGCGCCTGGGCCTGGGCCGTGGTCCAGATCACCATGCTGGCGCCGACGAGCGAGCCATTGGCCTCGGCGGTGCCGCTGAGAGTCGCGGTGACCTGGGCTTGGGTCCCGGCGGTGATAACGCGGACGCTGTCGCCGACGGCATACCCCCCGGTCTTGGCGGTCCTGGCATCCAGGACGATCTCGCCCGCCTGCGTGGGCCACGACCCCTGGGTCAGCTCGAACATCACATTGTTATTGGCGGAGGGGATCGTCGTGTAGTTCACCCCCATGCCGGGAGCGCCCTGCCCGCCAATGAGTTTGCCGTTCTTGCCGACGACGAAGGTCGAGTAATCGGTGACATTTCCGGCGACCCCGGCGGCTCCGGTCACCTTCTCGAGCTCAGCGATCAGGTCTCCGGACAACGTCTGGGTGCTACCGAAGGCATCCCCGCTGCCGACCGGGCGCACCACGACGTCGCCGACGCTGGAGGACATGATCCCGTCGAACGACTTGGCGAGGGTGTCGGTGAAGATGAAGGATCCGGCGACGAAGGCGACGCCGAGGATGACCGCGAAGGCGCTCATGAGCAGGCGCAGTTTGCGCCCGAGCACCGAGGTGAGACTGGCGCGCAACATGACCGTCAGGCTCCCTTGATCGTATCGAGGTGCGTCATGTGCTCCAGGACGCGCTCGGCGGTGGGCTCGCGCATCTCGCCGACGACCTGGCCGTCGGCAAGGAAGAGCACTCGATCGGTATAGCTCGCCGCGACCGGGTCGTGCGTGACCATCACGATGGTCTGACCGAATTCAGTGACCGATCGCCGCAGGAAGCTCAGGACCTCTCGGCTGGCCCGGGAATCGAGGTTGCCGGTGGGTTCGTCCGCAAAGATGATCTCCGGGCGGCTGACCAACGCCCGGGCGCAGGCGACCCGTTGCTGCTGACCACCGGACAATTCGGAGGGTCGGTGCCCGAGCCGGTCCCGCAGTCCGACCGTGTCGATCACCCGGTCGAACCACTCCTGATCCGGCTTGCGGCCGGCAATCGAGAGCGGCAGCAGGATGTTCTCGCGGGCACTGAGCGTCGGGATGAGGTTGAAGGCCTGGAAGACGAAGCCCACCTTGTCGCGTCGCAGCGCGGTCAAATCTTTCTCCTTCAGCGCCGTGAGTTCGACGTCCCCGATGAAGACCTGGCCCTGCGTGACGGCGTCCAGGCCGGCGGCACAGTGCATGAGCGTCGACTTGCCGGAGCCGGACGGTCCCATGATGGCGGTGAACTCACGGGCGAAGATGTCGACGGACACCCCGCCCAGGGCGACGACCTGCGCGTCGCCCGATCCGTAGACCTTGGTCAGCCCGCGGGTGCTGGCCGCCGGAGCCGCGGCGGACGCCTGCGTGGATCGGGCGCCCTCGCTTGCTTCGGGCAGCGTGGACTCGGTGACCCCTGCGTTGTTCATCATGTCGTTGACGGTAGTGGCGTGACCCTCGCCGCGTAGGCAGGTTCGCCCCTGACCGGCCCCTTAGCGATGCCCCGTCATTGCCCTGACGCTGGCCCAGCTAAGCGTGGGCGGCCCCAGTCGGGAAGACTGGGGGGGTGCCAACGACGCGTGACCTCGCCGACTTCGCGGGCGACCTGCGGGTGCTGACGCACCTGGGCGCGGCGCCAGCCAGCACGACGTCGGCGCACGCGCTTGCGGAGCGTCTTGTTGGGCGCTGGACCCAGGCCCACCGCGGCTATCACGACGCCCGTCACCTGCACGAACTGCTCGGCGCCCTGGCGATCCTGGCCGACCCCACCCGCCGCGTGGATCTCGCCCTGGCCCGACTGGCGGGGTGGTTCCACGACGCTGTCTACGAACCGGGACGGCCGGACAATGAGGCCGCCTCCGCCATGCTTGCCGACGCGGAACTCAGCGCACTCGGTGTGAGTGCTGGCCATCGTGCAGCCATTCAGGACCTGATCCTGCACACGGCCGAACACGCACTCCCGGAGGCTGATTCGCCCGCCGCGTGGCTCCACGACGCAGACCTGTGGATCCTCAGCGCGCCCGTGGCGCGCTTCGATGAGTACTGCGCACAGGTGCGAGCGGAGTATGCGGTGGTCCCGCCCGCCAGGTATGCCCGCGAACGCTCCCGGATCCTGGGTGCCTTGCGGGATCGCCCCCGGCTCTACGCCCAGGACCACGCCCATCGCGAGTGGGAGGGACCGGCCCGGAGCAACCTGACCCGCGAGTTGGAGCGCCTGCACGCCGGAAGGGAGCTCGGTTAGCCCCGCTCCAGCACCACCCGAGCCATGGGTAGCCACCACGACTCGGCGGCGTCGGCCAGGAACGCCGCGGCCGTGACCCAGCGCGCCGGCTCCTCCGGTGGATGCGACAGGGCTGGCGCGGGCAGCGGCACCCGGGTCGCGTACACCGCCAGGAAACGCCCGTCCGGGCCCCAGCCCGTCCCTTCATGGGGGTGAAAGCGCTCGTAGCCGACGACCTCGATCGCCGCCGGATCCACCACCAGACCACTTTCCTCGAGGGTCTCGCGGACGGCCGTCTCCATCGGGGCCTCCCCCGGCTCCCGCCATCCCGACGGGCTGCTCCACTCCCGCCGGCGGGGAGACCAGACGGCCAGCCAGTTGTCGGTGGCATCACGCACATAGATGCTCGACGCGAAGACCGCGTGCTCCGGCGGCTCCCGCGAGGAGCGCACCAGATCGACGTCGGCGCGCGAACCGTCGGGGAAGCCGACATCGAGCACCCGGGCGATCCCCTTCTCCCCCGTGCGCTTGCGCAGCCGCAGCCCAGACTGCTGCAACATCCGCACGATCTCCGGCCCGGTGGTGGGGCGCGCACCGAGGGCGAGCACCGCGGCATACCGCTCCTGCGGGATGTCGTAGTGGTCCCCCTCGAAACCGCGCTCCGGGATCCCCGCGCTGCGGGCAAAGAGGTGCAGCTCCGCGATCGAGCTGTCGGAGATCAGGTGCGACCACAACCGGCCGTGCGCGGGCCAGCGGGGCGGGTCGATCCAGATGGTCACGGGGTCATTGTCCTGCCCGGGTCATTGTCCGGCCCAACGTGCTGGCCCTGACCGGCGACCTGGCCGCCGGGGAAGCCGCGAAGGGCGGCCACCCCGAGGGGAGACCGCCCTTCACTGGCGTATGCCGGGTGGCTGGGCTCAGAAGCCCATGCCGCCCATGTCGTCGCCGCCGCCGCCCATGGGCGGTGCGGCCTTCTCGGGCTTGTCGGCGATAACGGCCTCGGTGGTGAGGAAGAGCGCCGCGATGGACGCCGCGTTCTGCAGCGCACTGCGAGTCACCTTGGCCGGGTCGATGATGCCGGCCTTGATCAGGTCGACATACTCGCCGGTCGCAGCGTTCAGGCCCTCGCCGGCACCAAGCCCGCGGACCTTCTCCGCCACGACGCCGCCCTCGAGGCCGGCGTTGATGGCGATCTGCTTGAGCGGTGCCTCCGAGGCCACGCGCACGATGTTGGCGCCCGTCGCCTCGTCGCCGACGAGGGCGAGCTTCTCGAAGGCGACCTTGGTCGCCTGCAGCAGGGCAACCCCGCCACCGGCGACGATGCCCTCTTCGACGGCGGCCTTCGCATTGCGCACGGCGTCTTCGATCCGGTGCTTGCGCTCCTTGAGCTCGACCTCGGTCGCCGCGCCCGCCTTGATGACGGCAACGCCACCGGCCAGCTTGGCCAGCCGCTCCTGCAGCTTCTCGCGGTCGTAGTCGGAGTCGCTCTTGTCGATCTCGGCGCGGATCTGGGCGACCCGGCCGGCGAGCTGGTCGGCGTCGCCGGAGCCCTCGACAATGGTCGTCTCGTCCTTGCTGACGATGACCTTGCGCGCCCGGCCCATCAGGTCCAGATCGGCCGAGTCGAGCTTGAGACCGACCTCTTCGGAGATGACCTGCCCACCGGTGAGGATGGCGATGTCGGCCAGCATGGCCTTGCGCCGGTCACCGAAGCCGGGGGCCTTGACGGCAACCGACTTGAAGGTGCCGCGGATCTTGTTGACGACCAGCGTGGACAGGGCCTCGCCGTCGACATCCTCGGCGATGATCAGCAACGGCTTGCCGGACTGCATGACCTTTTCCAGCAACGGGAGCAGGTCCTTGATCGTGGAGATCTTGGAGTTCGCGATGAGGATGTAAGGGTCCTCGAGCACGGCCTCCATGGCCTCCGGATCGGTGACGAAGTAGCCGGAGATGTAGCCCTTGTCGAAGCGCATCCCCTCCGTGAGCTCCAGCTCGAGCCCGAAGGTGTTGGACTCCTCGACGGTGATGACGCCTTCCTTGCCGACCTTGTCCATGGCCTCGGCGATCATCTCGCCGATCTGGGTGTCGGCGGCGGAGATGGACGCGGTCGCAGCAATCTGCTCCTTGGTCTCGATCTCCTGGGACATCGCGAGCAGTTCGGCCGCGACGGCCTCGGTGGCCTTCTCGATACCGCGCTTGAGGGCCATCGGGTTGGCGCCGGCTGCGACATTGCGCAGACCTTCGCGCACCATGGCCTGAGCCAGGACGGTTGCCGTCGTCGTGCCGTCTCCGGCGACGTCGTCGGTCTTCTTGGCGACCTCCTTGACCAGCTCAGCGCCGATCTTCTCAAAGGGGTCGTCGAGCTCGATCTCCTTGGCGATGGACACACCGTCGTTGGTGATAGTGGGGGCTCCCCACTTCTTCTCCAACACGACGTTGCGACCCTTGGGTCCCAAGGTGACCTTGACCGCGTCGGCGAGAATATTCATTCCCCGCTCGAGACCGCGGCGAGCCTCTTCATCGAAAGCGATGATCTTGGCCATTCGGTGGTGCCTCCACGCTTGCGTTGGTGGTGACCAGGTAGGTGCCCGCGACGGACGATGCAGCACGTCCCGGCTCACGTCACCAGGGCGTTCCGCACCTCACCTACGAGGTCAGAATTATCACTCTCACCGGGAGAGTGCTAACCCATTATTGGCACTCTAGGCCCGAGAGTGCAAACGCTGCCTCGGGGCCTCCCGCGTGGGGCCGAGTCCGCAGGAGCCCCGGACCCACGCCGGTCCCTCACGGCCCGAATCACCAGGCCAGGTGAACGCCAGGTGAACAGTTCTGGTCCGGGGCGTGGCGCGCATAGACGGCGGGTGAACAATGAGGGTGTGGACACCTCTGTGGTCATTCTGGCCCTCGTTGTCGTCACCGCTCTCGCCTTCGATTTCACCAATGGCTTCCATGACACCGGAAACGCCATGGCGACCTCGATTGCCACGGGCGCCCTCAAGCCGAAGGTCGCCGTGGCCCTCTCGGCGGTCCTCAACCTCGTCGGAGCCTTTTTGTCCGTCGAGGTGGCCCTGACGGTGACGAATGCCGTGGTGAACATCCAGAACAAGGATGGGACACCCAAGGAAGCGCTGCTCGCCGATGGCGGGCAGAACCTGCTGCTCATCGTGCTCGCCGGACTGGTCGGGGGCATCGTTTGGAACCTGTTCACCTGGCTCTACGGGCTGCCGTCATCCTCGTCGCACGCCCTCCTGGGCGGGCTCGTGGGCTCGACCCTCGCCGGCCTCGGAGTCTCCGGGGTCAAGTGGACCGGGGACGGCACCAAGCTGGATGGGGTGGTGGGCAAGATCCTGCTTCCGGCCCTGATCTCCCCGGTTATCGCCATCGCCGTCGCCACGATCGGCACCTGGCTGATCTTCAAGATCACCGCCGGCGTCGCCCAGCGTTTCCAGGATGCCGGTTTCCGTTGGGGTCAGGTGGGCAGTGCATCCCTCGTCTCTCTTGCGCACGGAACCAATGACGCCCAAAAGACGATGGGCGTGATGACGCTGGCGCTGATCGCGTCGGGGCACTGGGATGACACCAAGAGCATCCCGATCTGGGTGAAGCTCAGCGCGGCTCTAGCCATTGCCCTGGGGACCTATATCGGCGGCTGGCGCATCATCCGCACCCTCGGCAAGGGTCTGATCGAGATCTCGCCGGCTCAGGGCATGGCAGCCGAGAGCAGTTCCGCGGCGGTCATCCTCTCCTCCAGCCACCTGGGTTTCGCGTTGTCGACAACCCACGTCGCGACCGGCTCGATCCTCGGTTCCGGCGTCGGGCGCCCCGGGGCCCACGTGCGCTGGCATATCGCCGGCCGGATGATTGCGGCCTGGGCGATCACCCTGCCCTCCGCTGGCCTGGTCGGGGCGCTGATGTTCTGGCTCGGCGACGGCATTGGCGGCGCCGCGGGCGCCATCGTCGTCTTCTTGATCCTCGCGGGCCTGTCGACCTGGATGTGGATGCGCTCGCGGCACGCTCCGATTGGGGCGCACAACGTCAATGACGAATGGGAACCCGATGTGGCCCCGGTGGAGGCCCGTCGATCACACGCCACCCATACGGAGGAGCGTCCATGAACAACATCCAGTTCGCGCTCGAAGGAGCCTGGAAGGTGCTGCTGGCCGGCATCATCCTCGGCGCCGGCTTGCCGGCCCTCTTCGCGCTCGGCATCCGATCTCTGGCCTATGGCATCGGCGGCGACGCCGAGGTGGACCATGCGCAGCCGCACCCCATCGGCAAGGCCCTGGCCGGCCTGTGTTTCACGGTGGTTCTCTTGGGGGTCGCCCTGGGGATCACCATTGTCGCGGCCTCCGGCTTCGGCAAGGCCGTGAGCTTCGAAAACATCATTCCCACCCTCGTGGACAAGTGAGGCCGGTATGACGCATCTGAGCGGGCCGATCGGCCAGTGGCTTCGGGACGCCTTCCCCGAGGGTGTCCCGGACGACGAAGTCCCCGCCCTGCACACCATCCTGCGGCAGCGGCTCGGTTTCGAGCGCGGAGACGATGCCCTGCGTCGGCTGCACCGGGAGGGGAAGGTCTCCGATGGGGCGGTCGCCACCGCGCTGCCCGAGGAACTCATGGTGCGCCGGGTAGCGGCCAAGCTCGCGCTCGGCGGCTGGCCCCTGGCCGGTGAGGAGGACGAGGACGATTCGCCTCCGCACGAGGGCAGCCCGCTGGCGCGCATCGTCGCCTGGCTGCGCGAGGGCTATCCCAGCGGCGTGCCGGATCATGACTATGTCCCCCTGCTCGCCCTCCTCGAGCGGCGCCTGACCCGATCCGAGGTCAAGCGCGTGGCCAAGGCACTGCGCCGCGCCGACGTCAGCCCGGCGCACCGCTCCGATATTGCGGCAGCCATCACCGATGTCACGCATGGCGAACCCAGTGAGGCCGACCAGAAGCGGGTGCGGGACCAACTGGCCAAGAAGGGCTGGCCCGTGGAGTTCCCCGACCCCGACCTGCCCTAAGTACCCGCTCGATCGCTCCCGCCCATCACGAAGCCCGTCCGGTGATCGTCACGGACGGGCTTCGAGGTCTGTGGGCGAGTCGGGCTCAGGTCTCCATCCCGAGCCGACGCGCCGAGCGCTGGCGCTGGCGGGCGGCGCGCAGCCGACGCAGGCGCTTGACGAGCATCGGGTCGTGCGCCAGGGCCGCGGGGTTGTCCAAGAGTCCATTGAGGACCTGGTAGTAGCGCGTCGCGCTCAGGCCGAACAAGTCGTGCACCGCCTGCTCCTTGGAGCCGGCATACTTCCACCACTGCCGCTCGAAGGCGAGAATCTGCCGATCCCGCTCGTCGAGACCGCCCGGCTGCGGGGGCGCGTCGGTGGCTGCTGCGGTATTCATTGACACCAGCATACGAGGTGAATGACAGCTATGTCATTCACCGCGCGGGATGCGACTCCATGGTGTCGAGGATGGCCACGATGTCCTCCTGCGACGTTTGCGGGTTGACGATGGCGAACCGGGCGAGCGTCTCGCCGTTGTGGGCGGTCGGGACCACGAAGGCGAACTCGTCGGCGAGCAAGGCATCGCTCCACCGGTAATAGTCGCCGGCATCCCAGCCGAGGCGCCGGAAGACAACGACCGTCAGGTCGCGAGCACGCACCTGTTCCAGGTGCGGCCGGCGCTTGATCTCCTCTTCGGCGAACCGGGCGACATCCAGCGTGTGCTCGATGGCTGCGGAATACGCGTGCGTGCCATTGACGGTGAGCGAGAACCAGAAGGGCAGGCCGCGCGCCCGCCGAGTCAACCCGATGGAGTAGTCGGTGGGATTCCACTCGGGGGCGTCGGTCAGCACATCGAGGTAGCCGGCCTTTTGAGTATGCGCCGCCCGGGCCAGGGCCGGATCCCGATAGAGGAGCGCGCAGCAGTCGTAGGGGGCGAAGAACCACTTGTGCGGGTCGACGATGAAGGAATCGCAATGCTCGATGCCGGCGTAGAGCTCTCGGATCGAGGGGGCCGCGAGACCGGCGCCGCCATAGGCGCCATCGACGTGGAACCACAATCCGAACTCCTGGCATACCTGCGCGACCGAGGCGAGGTCGTCCACCGTGCCGAAGTTGGTCGTGCCCGCGGTCGCGACGACGGCAAAGACCTGCTCGGCGCCGAGAGCGAGAATGACCTCCCGCAGGTTGGCCCCGGTCAACCGTGATTCGGCATTGAGCGGAACTTCGGCCAGGTCGGCGTCCATCACCTCGGCCGCGGACTTGATCGAACTGTGTGCGCCCTCGGTGGCCACGATGGTGTTCGGACGCAACCCTGCGGGAGCCTTGGCGCGCGCCGTGGCGCGGGCCGCCACCAGCGCCGACAGATTGCCGATCGTGCCACCGGGGGTGAAGACCCCACCGGCTCCGGCGGGCAGGCCGACCAGGTCCGCAATCCATCGCAGGGCCAGGTTCTCGGCATACACAGCTCCGGCACCCTCGAGCCACGAGCCGCCGTAGATCGATGAGGCACCGACCACGACGTCGAAAAGCGATGCTGCGTCGCTCGGTGCGCACGGAATGAACGAGAGGTACCTCGGGTGGTCCGTGGACAGGCACGTTGGGGCGAGCTCGTCAGCGAAGATCCGCATGGCCTCCCCACCGCCGAGGCCTTCCGCCGTGATGGTCTGGCCGACGCGCTCGATGAGCTCCGCCTCGGTCAGCGGGCGATCCAGGGGTGGGGCGAGCCGGATGCGCTCCTGGGCATAATCGATCACCGCCGCGGACAGGCTCGAGAGGTCGGTGTGCTTGTTGGCGTCGTACGCGGGCCCGATCACAGCCCGTGAGCCTATCGGGCCACGGGGTGCCTCCTGACCACCCCGCGCGCCGCGGCCGGAAAAAGTATCCTTTCGGCGCCCGCAATCGTCTATGCGTCAGGAGCCACCCACCCGGGATGGCCCACCGCAGATCGAAGGACGGAAAACCCATGGTCAAGAACGTCGGACGCCCCGACTCCATCGCACGTCTAGCCATCGCGGCGCTGGCCGCCGTCGTGGCCATCACGCTCGGCGCCACCACCCCAGCCGGCATCGCCCTGCTCGTCGTGGCCGCCGTACTGGCCGTCACCGGCGCCCTCGGCACCTGCCCGATCTATCGGGTGCTCGGCATCAACACCTGCTCGGTGCGGCGGTAACGCACGGCCTCGCGCGGCGCGCCATGTCGCTGACTCAGGATCAGATCCTGGCCGCACTCCCGAGCCTGAACCGCTATGCCCGCTACCTGACGCGTGATGAGCAGTCGGCTGCTGACCTGGTCCAGGAGAGCGTTGTGCGCGCACTGGAGCGGGCCGAAGGGTTCCGCGGGGAGAGCACACCCCAGACCTGGCTCCATCGCATCATGCACAACGTGCATCTGGACCAGGCGCGCAAGCGCACGCCGGAACCGACCGCCGACGAGGAGTTGCTCGCGGCCGTCGAGAACGCCTGGCGCGACGACGCCTACCTGGTCGATGCGGACGCGGTGATCGAGCGCGCGGCCGAACGTGACCGGCTCTACGACGCGCTGGCACACCTGCCGGTGATCCTGCGTTCGGCCGTGGTCTTGCACGATCTGGAGGGATTGACCTCGCCCCAGATCGCCGAGGTGCACGGCATCGGGGTGCCGGCCGCCAAACAGCGACTACGCCGTGGGCGGGCCCTGTTGGTCAGCCTGCTCGCCCATGACGAGGAGCGGGTCCGGGCGATGGTCGGTGTTCCCATGCGATGCTGGCAGGCCCGGGCCCGGATCGGCGACTATCTCGATGGTGAGTTGCCCCGGGACGCGGCAACCCTCTTGGAGACGCACCTGGCCACCTGTCCGACCTGTCCCAGCCTGTACGCCAGTGTCGTCGGCGTCCGGAACGCCGTGGGGGAACTGCGCGACCCCGCCTCGGTGGTGCCCGATGACCTGATGACGCGGATCAGCCGGTGGCGAGCGGAATCCCCAGGCTCTCCACCAACTCGGTGACCCGGATCTTGATCTCATCGCGGATGGGTCGCACCGCCGCCAGGCCTTGCCCGGCGGGGTCCGCCAGCTGCCAGTCCTCGTAGCGGGTGCCGGGGAAGATCGGGCACGTATCACCGCACCCCATCGTGATCACCACATCGCTCGCCGCGACCGCGTCGACGGTCAGCACCTTGGGGACGTTGGCGCTGATGTCGATCCCCTCCTCCAACATTGCGGCCACGGCGGCCGGGTTGACCTGATCGGCCGGGGCCGACCCGGCCGAGCGGACCTCGATCTGCCCCGCGGCCAAGTGCTGCAGGTAGGCCGCGGCCATCTGGCTGCGCCCCGCGTTGTGAATGCAGACGAAGAGCACACTTGGCTTCTCGTGCTGCTCGTGCATCTCGTGCTTCTCGTGCAGTTCGGGGGGGAGCACTGGAGCGACCTCAGACATGGGTGAACCTCTTTCGCAGCAGGAGTGAGACGTGCACGAGGGCGACCAGCGCCGGTACTTCGATGAGCGGCCCGACGACCCCGGCTAGCGCCTGGCCGCTGGTCACCCCGAAGGTAGCGATCGCCACGGCGATCGCGAGTTCGAAGTTGTTGCCCGCAGCGGTGAACGCGAGCGTGGTGGTGCGCTCGTACGTCATACCCAAGGCCCTGCCCAGCACATAGCCACCACTCCACATAATGGCGAAGTAGGCCAGGAGGGGGACGGCGATCCGGGCGACGTCGAGGGGGCGCGTGGTGATCTGCTCGCCCTGGAGGGCGAAGAGCACCACGATGGTGAAGAGCAGCCCATAGAGCGCCCAGGGGCCGATCCGCGGGAGCAGGCGTTCCTCGTATGCCGTGCGCCCCCACCTCCGCTCGCCGAGCCTGCGGGTCAGATAGCCGGCGACCAACGGAATGCCGAGGAAGATCAACACGCTCTTGGCGATCTGCCAGGTCGAGACGTCCAGGCTCGCCTGCTCCAGGCCCAACCAGCCGGGCAGGACCTGCAAGTAGAACCAGCCCAAGGCGGCGAAGGCGAAGACCTGGAAGATCGAGTTGAGCGCGACCAGCACCGCGGCTGCTTCCCGGTCCCCGCACGCGAGGTCGTTCCAGATGATCACCATGGCGATGCAGCGCGCGAGACCGACGATGATCAGCCCGGTGCGGTATTCCGGCAGATCCGGCAGCAATAGCCAGGCCAGCGCGAACATCAGCGCCGGCCCGAGGATCCAGTTGAGCACCAGGCTGGCCGCCAACATACGGCGGTCACCCGTGACCGTGTCGAGTCGGTCGTAGCGGACCTTGGCCAGCACCGGATACATCATGACGAGCAGCCCGATGGCGATGGGGAGTGAGACCCCGTCGACCTCGAGCGCCGCGAGCGCATCGCCCAAACCCGAGACGCTGCGCCCCAAGAGCAGACCGAGCGCCATGGCCAACCCGATCCACACCGGCAGGAACCGGTCGAGAGTCGACAACCGGGTGATCGCCGGGTCGGTTCGGGTGGGGGTGGCAGTCACGGGTGCTCTCTCGCGAGGCATCGACTAGTGTCGATGGCTTAAGGGCAGTCAAGCATGGGATATCGACGGTCGTCAATGTGACGGCTCACGAGTCTCGAGCCTCGACGGTCCGCACCCTCGCGCACGTCCCGACTTTGCCCAGGAGGCTGTATGCCGCCTACTCTCCTGCCACGTGACGCGCAGTCCTGCGCCCCCGAGAGCACAGCCGGGCCCGACGGGAGCCCGCCAGCCCTGTCCCGTGCCGACGCCGAGCGCGCCGCCCTCCTCCTGAAGGCGGTGGCCGACCCCGTCCGCCTGCAACTGCTGTCGCTGATTCGCGCGAGCCCGTCCGGCGAGGCCTGCGTCTGTCATCTGACCGGACCGGTCGGGCTCAGCCAACCCACCGTGTCCCATCACTTGAAGGTCCTGGTTGCGGCGGGGCTGCTGGAGCGCGAGAAGCGCGGCGTGTGGGCGTGGTTTCGCGTCATCCCGGATCGCCTCACGGACATCGCCGCAATCTTCCAGGCGGCGTGATGGCCAGCGATGACCGCTGGTTGATCCGGGACGCCCGCATCGTCGCGCTGACCACCCCGGCGGACCCCGAGCCCGTTGACCTGCTCATCGAGCGGGGACGGGTCACCCGGATCGCGTCGCGCCTCGAGGCGCCGGGCGCGCGACGGTTGGCCGCGGATGGGCGCTGGCTCATCCCCGGATTGTGGGACCAGCACGTGCACATGGCGCAGTGGGCCCAAACACGCGGCCGGGTCGACCTGTCCGCAACCCGCTCCCCCGCCGAGGTGCTCGAGCGGGTCGCCGCCGCGCTGCCGACCTGGGCGGCAGCGGTGGTGATCGGGTTCGGCTATCGGTCAGCCGGATGGTCGACCCAACCGACCGTCTCGCAACTCGACGCCATCACCGGGGACCGACCCGTGGTTCTGGTCAGCGGCGACGCGCACAATGGCTGGCTCAACAGCGCGGCCCTTTCACTGCTGGGGGTCGCTGCCCGCGACGAGGTCCTGGACGAGGCGCAGTGGTTCCCCGTATGGGCGCGCCTGGGCGAGCTGGCGCGCGACCCGGCGGGCGAGCACACGGCATACGCCGATGCGGTCCGGGACGCGGCGGGGCGGGGAATCGTCGGGATCACCGATATGGAGCTGGCCGACGGAGTGCCGGCGTGGCAGGAGCGGTTCGCCTCCGGCATCGACCAGCTACGGGTGCGCATCGCGACCTATGAGGACACCCTGGATCGCGTCCTAGCGCGCGGGTTGCGCACGGGCGACCCCATTGCGGGGACCGCCGGCCGGGCGGTCATGGGCCCGCTCAAGGTCATCACCGATGGCTCCCTCAATACGCGCACCGCATACTGCTGCCAGCCGTATGCCGACGACCCCAGCAACCGTGGCACGCTCAACATCAGCGGTGCGCAGCTCACCGACCTGATGACGCAGGCGCACGCGCACGGCTTGCGGGTCGCCGCGCACGCCATCGGCGATGCGGCGCTGACGTCGGCGCTCGACGCCTTCACCGCCAGCGGCGCCCACGGCAGCATCGAGCACGCGCAACTGGTCGCCCTGGCCGACGTCCGGCGGATGGCCGACCTGGGCATCATCGCCAGCGTGCAGCCCGCGCACCTGCTCGATGACCGCGAGGTCACCCACGCGCTATGGCCGGATCGGACCCACCGGTGCTTCATCCTGCGCACCATGCTGCGGCAGGGCGTGCAGTTGGCGCTGGGATCGGACGCCCCCGTCGCGCCACTGGATCCCTGGCTGGCGATGGCCGCGGCCGTCCACCGCAGCCCCGATGCGCGCGAGCCGTGGAATGCCGCGGAATCCCTCACGCCGGCAGAGGCGCTCGCCGCGAGCACCGACGGCGCGGGCGCCGTGGCTCTGGGATCGCTCGCCGACCTGGTGCTGCTGGATCGCAACCCCTTGCAAGCCCAGCACGCACTGGAACCCCAGGACGTCCACGAACGCCAGGACGATTCGGCCGCCGCGGCAGCCCTGCTGCGTGGCCTGGACGCGGTCGTGACCATGGTCGGCGGCCGCATCACGCATGCCGAACCGTGCCTCGAGCTGCACTGACGGCGGCATGGGGCCTTCGCGCTCTGGGCCTACGTGCTGGCCCTAGCGCAGCGGGATCAGGCGCGTGATGATCTCGGCGGCCGCTTCCTTGGGGGATGTGGTGAGCGCGTCGATGCGGATGTCCGGTGCGGTCGGCGCCTCATACGGGCTGTTGACGCCGGTGAAGTGGGTGAGTTCGCCGGCCCGCGCCTTGGCGTACAGGCCCTTGGTGTCGCGCCCCTCGGCCTCGGCCAGGGGCAGGTCGATGAAGACCTCGACGAACTCGGAACCGATGAGATCCCGCGCCATCTCGCGCTCGGCGCGGAAGGGCGAGATCGCCGAGACGATCACGATCAGACCCGCGTCCGCCATCAGCTTGGCGACTTCGGCCAGTCGGCGGGCGTTCTCCACCCGGTCCGCGTCGTCGAAACCGAGATCCTTCGACAGGCCGTGACGGATGTTGTCACCGTCCAGGAGGAAGGTATGACGGTTCATCCGCGCCAGTTGCACCTCGATCTCGTTGGCGACCTCCGACTTGCCGGCCCCCGACAGGCCGGTCAGCCACATGACGATCGGCTCCTGGTGCTTCATCCGGGCGTGATGGCTCCGGTCGATCTCCAGCGGCTGCCACGCCACATTCTTCGAGCGACGCAACGCGAAGTGAATCATCCCGGCCGCGACGGTCGCATTCGTCATCTTGTCGATGACGATGAACCCACCGAGATCGTGGGATTGGGCGTAGGGCTCGAAGACGACCGGCTTGTCGGTGGAAAAGGTCACGACACCGATCGCATTGAGCCCCAACGTCTTGGCGGCCACCTGCTCCATGGTGTTGACATTGACCTGGTACTTCGGCCTCTCGAAGGTGGCCGTGACGGTCTGGGTGCCGATCCGCAGCCAATACGAGCGGCCCGGCAACATCTCGGAATCGTCCATCCACACCAGATGGCACTCGAAATGGTCGGCGGCCTCGGCCGGCGAGCTGTCCAGGACGAGCACATCGCCGCGGGAGCAGTCGATCTCGTCGGCGAGTGTCAAGGTCACCGCCTGGCCCACGACACCCTGATCGAGATCCCCGTCCATGGTCACGATCCGGGCGATGGTCGAGGTGCGATTGGTCGGCAGCACTCGAACGGCGTCGCCAGGGCGCACGACGCCATTGGCGATGGTCCCGGCGAAGCCGCGGAAGTTCAGGTTGGGGCGGGTGACCCGCTGCACCGGCATCCGGAAGGGGCGGGCCTGGTCGAGCGTCTGATCCAGTTCGACCGTCTCGAGGTGGTTCATCAAGGTGGTGCCGGTGTACCAGGGCGTCTTGGGCGAGTGCGCCGTGATGTTGTCGCCGAGGAAACCCGAGATCGGGATCGCGGTGAAGTCGCCAATGCCGATCGAGTCCGCGAAGGCGCGGTAGTCGGCGACGATCGCGTCATACACCTCCTGGCTGTAGTCGACCAGGTCCATCTTGTTCACGGCCAAGACGATGTGCCGGATGCCCAGCAGATGCGTCAGGAAGCTGTGGCGGCGCGTCTGGGTCAATACGCCCTTGCGGGCATCGATGAGGATGACGGCCAACTCCGCCGTGGACGCGCCGGTGACCATATTGCGGGTGTACTGCTCGTGACCCGGGGTGTCGGCCACGATGAACTTGCGCTTTTCGGTGGCGAAGAAGCGGTAGGCGACATCGATGGTGATGCCCTGCTCGCGCTCGGCGGCCAGACCGTCGACCAAGAGGGCGAAGTCGATCTGGTCCCCCTGGGTGCCAACCCGCTTGGAGTCGGCCTCGAGAGCCTGCAGGTGGTCCTCAAAGATCATCTTGCTGTCATAGAGCATCCGCCCGATGAGGGTGGACTTGCCGTCGTCGACGCTGCCACAGGTGATGAAGCGCAGCATCGTCTTGTGCTGGTGCTGCTCCAGATAGGCGTCGATGTCCTCGGCGATCAGGGACTCGACCTGATAGATCGACTCGTCCGTGGCAGTCATCAGAAGTAGCCCTCTTGCTTCTTTTTCTCCATCGAGGCGGCGCTGTCGTGGTCGATGGCTCGCCCCTGACGCTCGGAGGTGGTGGTCAGGAGGATCTCCTGAATGACTTCGGGGAGGGTGGTCGCCGTGGACTCCACCGCACCCGTGAGCGGGTAGCAGCCAAGCGTGCGGAAGCGCACGCTGCGCAGCTGCGGCACCTGACCCGGCGCGAGCGGCATCCGGTCGTCGTCGACCATGATGAGCAGCCCCTCATGCTCGACGACCGGGCGCTCCGCGGCGAAATACAAGGGCACGATTTCGATGCCCTCGAGGTGGATGTACTGCCAGATGTCCAACTCGGTCCAGTTGGAGAGCGGGAAGACGCGCATCGACTCGCCCTTGTGCTTGCGGGCGTTGTACAGCTTCCACAGCTCGGGGCGCTGGTTCTTGGGGTCCCAACGGTGCTGGGCGTTGCGGAAGGAGAAGACCCGTTCCTTGGCCCGCGACTTCTCCTCGTCGCGGCGTCCGCCACCGAAGGCGGCATCGAAGCCGTACTTGTCGAGGGCCTGCTTCAGCCCCTCGGTCTTCCACATGTCCGTATGCAAGGGCCCGTGATCGAAGGGGTTGATGCCCTGCGCCAACGCCTCAGGGTTCTGGTAGACGAGCAATTCCATGCCCGCCTCCGTTGCCGCCTTGTCGCGCAACTCGTACATGGCCTGGAACTTCCACGTCGTGTCGACGTGGAGCAGCGGGAACGGCGGCGGGGCCGGGTAGAACGCCTTGCGCGCCAGGTGGAGCATCGTCGCGGAATCCTTGCCGATGCTGTAGAGCATCACGGGATTCTCGGCTTCCGCCGCGACCTCCCGCATGATGTGGATGCTCTCGGCCTCCAGACGCTGCAGATGCGTCAGCGTCGCGGGTCCGGGTTGCGCCATGAATCATGCCTTCCTGAAGCCAATGTGATGCGCGTATGTCGGCCCGAATCCGTCGGTCGCCCGTGGCCGCGACGAAGAGCGCCGACGCCACATACGCCCCACGAGGTTAGCACGCAGGCGCCGGTCGGCCGGTGCGACGCGGGCTCGCGTGGTGGGGGATTCTCAGCGCCCGAGCAGCAGGGCGTATAGGGCCGCGGGGCTCTCGACCAGATGGTCCGCGCCGGCCACGGCCAACGCCTCCGGATCGCCAGCGCCCCAGGTGACGGCGATGCTCGCCATACCCGCCGCCCGAGCCGCCTCGATGTCGACAACGGCGTCCCCGACATACACGCACTGCTCGATCGGCACCGACAGCCGCGCGGCACCATGCTGCAGCGGGGCCGGCTCCGGCTTGTGCGCCGTGGTGTCCTCGCTGGCGGCCACAATGTCGATGAGGCCGTCCAGGCCGGCGATCTGCAGCGCCTGGATCGCGGCGCCCCGGCGCTTGGAGGTCACCACACCCATGCGCTGATGGACATCGAGCAGCCCGCGCAGCAGGTCCTCGACCCCGTCATACCTGCGGATGAGCAGGGGGGCCTGGGCCCGGTTCCACTCCACATAGGTGGCCTCCAGCTCCTGGGCCTGCTCGGGATACTCGCTGGCAAAGACCTCGCCGAGGCGCCGACCGATCCACGCGCGGACCTCCGGCTCGGGTCGCCCAGCACCCACCACGCTGGTCAACGCGTGGTCGAAAGAGGCCACGATGAGCGCGATGGTGTCGACCAAGGTGCCGTCGAGATCGAACAGGACGCCGGACCAAGCCGGGGAATGCGCTGCAGGGTGCACGCCGATAGCCTGCCAGCGGCAGCCGGACAACGCCGAATTGCGGGCCAGGAGAAATGGATGACAGCTCCCTTGACCGACCTCATGGACCCCTCGTGGGCGCAGGCACTGACGCCGGTGGCGGATCGCATCGCCGGCCTCGGTGACTTCCTGCGCGCCGAGTCGCGGGCCGGGTACGGCTATCTGCCGCGCGGCGAGCAGGTGCTGCGCGCCTTCGCCCAACCGCTGGACGCGGTCCGGGTGCTGATCGTCGGCCAGGATCCCTACCCGACCCCTGGCCACCCGGTCGGCCTGTCGTTTTCCGTTGCCCCCGACGTCCGCCCGATCCCGCGTAGCCTGGCGAATATCTATCGGGAACTGCAGAACGACCTCGGGATCGTCCCACCGGCACACGGCGACCTGAGCGCTTGGGCGGAACGCGGCGTCCTGCTGCTCAACCGGGTGCTGACGGTGCGCCCCGGCGCCCCGGGCTCCCATCGCGGGCACGGCTGGGAAGAGGTCACCGACGGCGCCATCGCTGCCCTGGCCGCACGCGGCGGCCCGCTGGTCGCCATCTTGTGGGGCCGGGACGCCCGAGCCCTAAAGCCTGCACTGGGCACCACCGTCGTCATCGAGAGCGCTCACCCCTCGCCCCTGTCCGCCCATTCGGGGTTCTTCGGGTCACGGCCCTTTAGTCGAGCCAACGCCGCCCTCGCGGCCCAGGGCGTCGACCCCGTCGACTGGCAGCTTCCCCCTCACTAACCTGCCCCCCTCACTACTAACCTCTGCTAGCAGCAGGTGCGCTCAGGTCCACAGGATGCATCATGTGGATCTGAACGCAGCCTCTGCTGAGTTGCCCCCAACAGGGGCGATACTGGCCTGCAGGTCGCGAACCGACGCGGCGACTCCGCCCCGCAAGACATGGGTATGCCGGGGGGCCGGCCGGTCGGCCGCCCCGCGGCCACCGAGCCAGACCGGGTGTCGCTGCGCCACGCGAGCGATGGCATCCCGGTGTGCCGCGACCGTCTCTGGACGCGTGGTCGAGAGCACGATGGCATCCGGGCGAATCGTCTGGGCAGCCCGAGCAACATCCTCGACAGGCGTGTCAGCACCGAGGTAGCGCACCCGCCAGCCCGCCCGCCCCAGCAGCACACCGAGGCTGAGCAGGGCGATGTCATGGTGTTCGGTCGGCAGGGCGGCCAGCATGGCGACGGGCCCGGAGCCGTGGCTCCAGGTCGTGCTAAAGGCGCCCAGCCGACGGCGAATCAGCTGGCTCGCAAAATGCTCATGGGACACCGCGACCTCCCCTGCCGCCCAGCGCTCGCCGAGGTCGGCCAGGAAAGGCAGGATCTCCTGCTCGATCGCCAGGTCGATGGACACATCGCGCAGCAGCTGGTCCAGGGCCTCCTGGGCCGCAGCGTCGTCGTAGTCGAGAACCGCTGCCCGGAAATCCGCGCCGAATCGGGTGGCTCCCGTCGCTGTCTCTTATACACATCTGACGCTGCCGACGAATAGAGAGGTGTAGATCTCGGTGGTCGCCGTATCAT
>CALLZC010000103.1 GCA_937858995.1 uncultured Nostocoides sp. | reverse complement strand
GCCGGGGTCAGCCTGGGGAGAGGACCAGCCGGTCGAACCCGCGCAGCACGAAGGTCGGCCGCCGGCTCGCGTGCGCCAGCGCGAGGCGCGGAAAGCGGGTGAGCAGCACGCGCGTGGCGATCTGCATCTCCAAGCGAGCCAGCGGCGCCCCGAGACAAAAATGAATCCCGAGACCGAACGCCAGGTGATTGTTCGGCTCGCGGTGCGGGTCGAAGCGATCCGGCTCGGCGAAGACGGCGGGATCCCGATTCGCCGCACCCAAGAGCGCGACGGCCCGCTGCCCGGCCGCGATCGGGATGCCGCCGATCTCGAGGTCCGCCGTCGCCGTGCGATCGAAGAGTTGCAACGGCGAGTCGTGCCGCAGGAACTCCTCGACGAGGGCGGCGATGCCCGCGTCATCCCCCGGGTCGACGGGGCCCGGCGGGCCCGCCGCGAGCCAGCTGTGCAGGCCGTTGCCGAAGCCGTTGACGGATGCCTCGTGTCCGGCGTTGAGCAGCAGGACCGCCGTCGCGATGAGCTCGCGCTGGGACAATTTCTCGCTGCCATCGCGCACCTGCACCAGGTCGGTGAGCAGATCCGGGCCGGGCGCGCGCATCCGCTCGCTCGCCAGCTCGCTGATGTATGCCGCGAAGTCGCGGCTCGCCGCGCGCGCCGCGCTCTCCTGCTCGGGGGTGCGCTCGACCTCATACATCTTGACGATGGCCTGGCTCCATGGGCGCAGGAGGTGCTGGTCGACATCGGGGAAGCCGAGCAGTTCGGCGATCACCAAGACCGGCAGTGGCTCGGCATAGGAGGCGATGACATCGAACGGCGCGCTGCCGTCGGTGGCCTCGTCCAGCAACTGCGTGGCGAGCTGCTCGATGCGCGGCGCCAGCCGCTGCACGTGGCCGCGACCGAAGGCGCCGGCGACCAGACGCCGCAGCCGGGTGTGCTTCGGCGGCTCCGAGTCGAGGATGGAGTCCGCGTGCAACCAGTTGAAGGTCTCCCACTCGGCCTCGGGCCCGCGCGGCACGAAGATCCGGCCCAATCGCCGCTCCCGAAGCACCGCGCTGGCCTGCTCGTGCGAGGTCGCGACGAAGGCCTGCAGGCCCTCGTGCCAGGCCAGGGGGGCACGGGCACGCTGGGCGGCGAAGGCCGCATACGGGTCGGCGAGGAAGCTGGGGTCGGAGAAATCCAGGAGATCCGCGGGCATGCGGGCCAGCCTCTCGCATCTGTGGGGCTCCCAGCCACTAGCGGGTTCGCGGCCTAGAGTGTCTGTCGTGACCCCCGGCGCGAGCACCCGCGAGTTGAGCGTGGCGACCGGGGCGGGCGCACTCGCCACCGCCGACATGGTCCTCAACATCGGCCCGCAACACCCCGCCACCCACGGCGTCCTGCGCCTGAAGATCGTCGTCGACGGTGAGCGCATCGTGCGCGTCGAGCCGGTCATCGGCTACATGCATCGCGGGGCGGAGAAGCTCTTCGAAGTCCGCGACTACCGGCAGATCATCGTCTTGGCCAACCGGCACGACTGGCTGTCCGCCTTTGCCAGCGAGCTCGGGGTCGTGCTTGCGGTGGAATCCATGCTGGGTATGGAGGTCCCGATTCGGGCGGTGTGGGCGCGCACCCTGCTGGCCGAGCTCAATCGGATCCTGAACCACCTGATGTTCCTGGGCTCCTACCCCTTGGAGCTGGGTGCCATCACCCCGGTCTTCTACGCCTTCCGCGAGCGCGAGGAGATCCAGGCGGTCATGGAGGAGGCCTCGGGCGGCCGAATGCACTACATGTTCAACCGGGTGGGCGGGCTCAAGGAGGACCTGCCGCTCGGCTGGCTCTCCCGGGTGGCGGCGGCCCTGACCGCCGTTCGCACGCGGCTCCCGGAACTGGAGTCGTTGATCGTCGGCAACGAGATATTGCAGGCCCGCACCCGCGGGGTCGGCGTCCTGCGCCCGGAGCTGGTATCTGCGTATGGCGTCTCCGGCCCCATTGCCCGTGCCAGCGGGGTCGATGTGGACCTGCGCCGTGACGCTCCCTATCTCGCCTATGGCGAACTCTTCGCACCGGGTGGCCCCGGCCGGGTCGTGACGCGCACCGCCGGGGACTGCCTGGCACGACTTGAGGTGCTTCTTGAGCAGTTGCAGGTCAGTTTGGACCTGGCCGAGGCGTGTCTCGAAACGCTCGGCGCACTCGCCTCAGGCCCGATCAACGTCAAGCTGCCCAAGGTCTTGAAGGTCCCAGAAGGCGAGATCTACTTCGCCACCGAGAACCCCCTCGGATTCAACGGCTATTTCCTGGTCTCGACCGGGGAGAAGACACCCCACCGGCTCAAGCTGCGCTCGGCGTCCTTCAACAATGTGCAGGTTCTTTCCGAGGTCCTGCCCGGCTGCCTCATCGCCGACATGGTCGCGGTCCTGGGCTCGATGTTTTTCGTCGTCGGGGATGTCGACAAGTGAGCAACTGACAGCTCAACCGGTCGGGGAGTCCCCATCGCGATCCCGGGGCGGGATCCGACACCAGGACTGGGCCAGCAGGCCGGCGACCAGGAGCCAGAGGGCGGCGAGCAGGCCCCCGGCATACCCCCACAGCAGCCGCCGCGAGGCCTGGAGGTCCCAGTCCGGGGCCATCCCGAGGGCCTGACCGGCATACAGCCCGATCAGCGCGGCCCCCGTGAGGGCCCCCGCCTGGGCCAGGGCCAGGCTCCGGGCCGCGCGAATGGGGTTCAGGTCCGCCTTGTTGCCGCGCAGGTATCGGCGCACTCCCCAACCGAACCAGGCGACGACCACCCCGAGCACCACGATGAGGATGATCGCCGCGCGCGGAACAGCCGGCGGGAAGTTCCCCGCCTGCATCCACCGCCGGGTGAGCAGGGCGACGAGCCCGGCGAGAAAGAGCGCGAAACCGACGGGGACGCGCCACCGCAGGCCGCGCGACCCGGTCATGCTCGCCCCTTCGCTGGGTCGGTATGCGGTGGGCCGACGGCAACGGGCCGCACGCCGGCGAGGTCCACGGTGGTGACCTGGGCGGCCACCGGGACAACGCGCGAGCCCACCCGGATGCGGGCCCGCGGATCGGCGTCGAGCCACGGCAGGAGCACGAATCCACGCTCGCTGGCCCTCGGGTGCGGCAAGAGCAGCGCCGGATCGGCACTGCGGACCTCATTCGGAGTCCCGGGGGTGCCGAATTGGATCAGGTCGAGGTCCAAGGTGCGCTCACCCCACCGGACGGTACGGGCCCGGCCGTGCCTGGCCTCGATGCGGTGCAGTTCGGCGAGCAGGTCCTCCGGGCGGCGACTGGTGCGACCGACGAGCACGGCGTTGAGATAGTCGCCCTGCTCGGGGCCTCCGACCGGGTCGGTCTCGACCAGGGCGGATACCGCCGTGACGGAGACGCCGGGCAGCCCGCGGACCGCGGCCACCGCCTCGGTCAGGGTCGCGGCCCGATCCCCCAGGTTGGCGCCCAGCGCGACGACGAAGGCAGCCTCTCGCGCGCGGACGAGCCGCACGCTCACGTCGTCGAAGGTATGTGGGATCGGTGCGGCCGGCTTGTGCACGGTGACCGCGGCCCGCGCCACACCCGGCAGGGCCAGGCAGTCGGCCGCGATGGCCTCGGCGAGGGCCTCGATGAGGTCGTATGGCGGGCCGGTCACCCGGGCGATCACCGCCTGCGCCACCTCGGCATAGTTGACGGTGTCGGCGAGATCATCGCTCGCGCCGGCCACGCTCAGATCGGCGCGCAACTCCACGTCGACGACGAACTCCTGGCCGTCGCGCTTCTCGAAGTCAAAGACACCGTGCCGGCCCCGGGCACGCAGCCCGGTCAGGGTGATCCGGTCCCGGGGGGTGGACGACGCGCTGCTCATGCCCCGGCCCCCTCGCTGCCGCGCCAGGCAGCCCAGACATCGAGGGCATCCACCGTCGCGACCACGTCGTGCACCCGCAGGCACCAGACGCCGGCGTCCGCGGCATACGCGCTGGTGACGGCGGTGGCGACGTCACGTTCGTGGGGGTCGCGGACCCCGTCGGCGCCGCGGCCGACCCGCCCCAGGAAGCCCTTGCGTGAGGCCCCGATCAGCATCCGGTGTCCCAGTGTGGCCACCTGGTCGAGCCCGCGCAGCAGGGCCCAGTTGTGCTCGAAGGTCTTGGCGAAGCCGAGGCCCGGGTCGAGGATGATCCGGTGCGCGGGTATCCCGGCAGCGGTCAGGGCCAGCACCCGCTCCCCCAACTCATCGCACACCTGTGTCACGACGTCCGCATAGGTGGCACGCGACTGCATCTGCATGCTGTGCCCCCGCCAGTGCATCGCCACGAATTGGGCATCGCTGTCGGCGACCACCGCTGCCATGTCCGGATCGGCCAGACCGCCCGAGACGTCGTTGACCATCGTGGCCCCGGCGGCCACCGCCTGCGCCGCCACGCAGGCGCGCATCGTGTCGATGGACACGCTGACCCCTTCGGCGGCCAGCTCCCGAACGACGGGCAGGACCCGACGCAACTCCTCCTGCTCATCGACGCGCAGCGCGCCCGGACGGGTCGATTCGCCCCCGACGTCGACCCACTGCGCGCCCTGGGCGCGCAGCAGCCGTCCCTGAGCGACGGCGGACGGCGTGTCGAACCAGACCCCACCATCGGAGAACGAATCGGGCGTCACATTGACCACGCCCATGATCAGCGGACGGTTCACCGATTCCCGCTGTGCAGCAAGGACATCGCCTCGGCCCGCGTGGTGGCATTGTCGGCGAGCGCGCCGCGGACGGCCGAGGTGATCGTGCGTGCACCAGGCTTGCGGATGCCACGCATCGACATGCACAGGTGCTCGGCCTCGATGACGACGATGCAGCCGAGCACGGCGAGATGCTCGACCAAAGCATCGGCGATCTGGCTGGTCATCCGTTCCTGCACCTGGGGACGTCGGGCATAGAGATCGACCAGGCGCGCCAGTTTGGACAGCCCGGTGACGACCCCACCCTGGGGCAGGTACCCGATGTGCGCCACGCCGTGGAAAGGCAGCAGGTGATGCTCACAGGTGCTGTACATCGCGATATCGCGCACGATGACCAGTTCCTGGTGGTCGACAGCGAAGGTCTTGGCGAGCACCTGCGCAGGATCGGCATGCAGGCCGGCGAAGGACTCCGCATACGCCCGGGCCACCCGGCCGGGGGTATCCAGCAGGCCATCGCGATCCGGGTCCTCGCCGACCGCCGCGAGGATCTCGCGGACTGCCGCCTCGATCCGCGGCAGGTCGAGCGGGCGCGGGGGAAGGTCCGTCATGGGCGGGCGGTCGCTGTCACCGGTGACCGTCGGAGTCCGTGGGCGGCACCGGCGGCGTCTCGATCACCGTGGTGACGGCGGAATCTTGGGCATAGGGGGTGGAGCCGACCTGGGCGGCCCGATCGATCGCGGCCTCGGTGGCCCGGTCGCCCGGGTTGAGGTGCGCTCCGACCGGCGTGCCGGAGCCGTTCATCGCCGCCTGCTCAGCGGGCGTCAGGACCGGTGGCTTGTCGGACAGGAGCCGGTGCTCCGCGGAGAGCCACGTCGGCCGCTCCGGGCGCTTGCGGACATCCGCAAAGAGCGCGGCGATGTCCTTGGCGCCGAGGGTCTCGCGCTCGAGAAGCTCCAGGACCAGCCGATCGAGGACATCCCGGTTGTCGTTGAGGGCATGCCAGGCCTCGTCGTGCGCGGACTCGATCAGGCGGCGCACCTCCTCATCGACGATGCCGGCCACGTGCTCGGAATAGTCGCGCTGGTGGCCGTAGTCGCGGCCGAGGAAGACCTCGCCCTGGCTCTGGCCGAGCTTGATGGCACCGACCCGCTCGGACATGCCGTATTCGACGACCATCTTGCGGGCCATGGCGGTGGCCTTCTCGATGTCGTTCGCGGCACCCGTGGTGGGGTCGTGGAAGATGATCTCTTCCGCGACCCGGCCGCCGAGCGCGTAGGCGAGCTGGTCGAGGATCTCGTTGCGGGTGATGGAGTACTTGTCATCACTGGGCAGCACCATGGTGTACCCGAGGGCGCGCCCGCGCGGCAGGATGGTGATCTTGCTGACCGGCTCCGTGTGGTTCATGGCGGCGGCCACCAGTGCGTGCCCGCCCTCGTGATACGCGGTGATCTTGCGCTCCTTGGCGCTCATGATCCGGGTGCGCTTCTGCGGCCCGGCCATGACCCGGTCGATGGCCTCATCGAGCATCGCGTCGGTGATCAGGTGCCCTGCGCTGCGCGCCGTGAGCAGCGCCGCCTCGTTCAGGACATTGGCCAGGTCCGCGCCGGTGAAGCCGGGCGTGCGCCGGGCCACGGCGAGCAGATCGACGCCGGGCGCCATCGGCTTGCCCATGGCGTGCACCTCGAGGATGCGGTGCCGGCCGATCATATCGGGCGCCTCGACCGCGATCTGGCGATCGAAGCGGCCCGGGCGCAGGAGCGCCGGGTCGAGGATGTCGGGGCGGTTGGTGGCGGCGATCAGGATGACATTGGTCTTGACGTCGAAGCCGTCCATCTCCACCAGGAGCTGGTTCAACGTCTGCTCGCGCTCGTCGTGCCCACCACCTAGACCGGCGCCGCGGTGGCGGCCGACGGCGTCGATCTCGTCGACGAAGACGATGGCCGGCGCATTGGCCTTGGCCTGCTCGAAGAGGTCACGCACCCGGGAGGCACCCACCCCGACGAACATCTCGACGAAGTCGGAACCGGAGATCGAGTAGAAGGGCACGCCGGCCTCCCCGGCGACCGCTCGGGCGAGCAGGGTCTTGCCGGTGCCGGGCGGGCCGTACAACAGCACGCCCTTGGGGATCTTGGCGCCCACCGCCAGGAACTTCGCCGGCTCGGCCAAGAACTCCTTGATCTCGTGAAGCTCTTCGACGGCCTCATCGGCGCCTGCGACATCGGCGAAGGTGACCTTGGGGGTGTCCTTGGAGGCAAGCTTGGCCTTGGACTTGCCGAACTGCATGACGCGCGAGCCGCCGCCTTGCATCTGACTCATCATGAACCAGAAGAGACCGACCAACAGGATCAGCGGCAGCAACGAGATGAGCAGCGAACCCAGCAGGCTGGGGTGCTCGATGGTGTCGTTGTAGGCGTTCGGGAGGTTCTTGTCGACCAGGGCCACAAGCCCCTCGGCCCGCGCCTCGATGAACTCGGTGCGCACCTTGGTGGCATCGCGCACCCCGTCGGCGCTGTAGGTCTGGCCCTGTTTGAGGGTCAGATCCAGCACGTTCTCACTGGAGAAGCGGGCCGACTCCACCTTGCCTTCGGTGATCAGCTTCGTGGCGGCCGAGGTGTCGATCCGGGCAAACCCGCCGTCGCCATTCATGGAGAACATCAAGACCATGAGGGTCAGCAGGGCCATCACCCATAGCAGCGGGTTGCGGACGAGCCGCTTGGCGTTCGTGGACTTTGTGTTGGCCAAGAGGCCGAGCTCCTTGTGCTGGCCGAGAGCACCCAGGGCGCTGCCGGTGGTCGGTCGATCGTCTGGACGAAACTACACCGGCAACTGCGAGCACGCCGATCAGAACTCATCCGCACCGGCAAACGCGTGGGGTGTGCGTCCTTGTTCCGCCGCGGCTGGATTCGTTGGCTCGCGCCGGGTTCTAGGAGTAGACGTGCGGGGCGAGGGTCCCCACATCGCGCAGGTTGCGGTAGGCCTCGTCGTAGTCCAAGCCGTAGCCGACCACGAAGTCATTGGGAATGTCGAAGCCGACCCACCGGCAGTCGATGTGGACCTTCGCGGCGTCCGGTTTGCGCAACAGAGTGCAGATCTCCACCGACTTCGGCTTGCGCGACTCGAGGTTGGCGCGAATCCAGGACAGGGTCAGGCCGGAGTCGATGATGTCCTCGACGATGACCACATGACGGTCGGTGATATCGGTGTCGAGGTCCTTGAGGATCCGCACCACCCCCGAGGACTTGGTGCCCGAGCCGTAGGACGAGACCGCCATCCAGTCCATCGAAACGCTGCCGGGTAGCGCGCGCATCAGGTCCGCCATCACCAGGACGGCCCCCTTCAGGACGCCGACCAGCAAAAAGTCCGCGCCACCGTAGTGATCCCAGATCTCTTGGGCCAGCTCCCGCAGCCTGGCCAGGATCTCCTCCTCGGTGATGAGCACCCGTTCGAGGTTCTGGCCCATCTGCGCAGCATCCACGAGCGCTAGTTAACCGTATGACCCGCCACCACGTGGATTCTGCCGCCGCGGCGAGCGATGGCCACCCCGCCGGGCGCCGCCACCGGGCCCTGCCCGCGCCAATGCGTCAGGAGCCGGTCACAGGCGCTGGTATGCCGTGAGCTCACCTGCCCGGCCGGCGCACCGGCCGCGACGAGCAGCCGCCGCCACACGCGGGTGCGCAGCGCCGCGGGGTGCGCGGATAGGTGCGCCACGGCATACGGGCCGGGTCCGAGATCGGTGACCAGGCGCGCAGCGAGCTCGTCCAGCACCTGCGCGTCGGCCCGCGCCTGCTCCGCCGTGCGGGCCAGCGCAGCCGCAACGCCCGGCCCAAGGTCACGCTCCAGATCCGCGACCGCCCGGCGCACGCGCACCCGCGTGTAGGTGGGGTCACTGTTGTGGGGGTCGTGCCACGGGGTCAGCCCGAGTTCGGCGCACGAGGCCTGGGTCTGCGCGCGTGTGACGTGCAGAAAGGGCCGGGAGAACGGCGGGCGGTGGGCCGGCATACCGGAGAGGGAACGCAGACCCGAGCCGCGCAGCAGCCCCAGGAGCACCTGCTCGGCCTGGTCGTCGCGGGTATGACCGAGCAGCACCGCACTGGCGTCGTGCCGCTGCGCGGCGGCGCTCAGGGCGGCGTAGCGCGCCGTGCGGGCCGCCGCTTCCGGGCCGTCGGGACAGGGGTCGGGCACCACGACGCGCACAACCTCCACCGGGTCGAGCCCCAGCCCGCGGCACAGCTCGGCGGCCCGTGCGGCAACGGCGGCGGAGTCCGCCTGCAGGCCGTGATCGACACAGACCGCCCCGCCTCGATACCCCTCCCGCGCGGCGACCCACGCCAGCGCGGCGGCTAGCGCGAGGGAGTCCGCACCCCCGGATACGGCCGCCAGAACCACGGCGCCCGGGGCCGGCCGCGGGGGTGCCAACTGGGGTCGGAACGGCTCGGAAGGTTGGGCCGGCTCGGCCAGCTCGGGTAGCTGGGCGAGCGTGGCCCGCACCGCGGCGCGGCACGCCATACTCTCCGGTTCGCGCATCGGGTGATCTCAGCCGTGGACGCGGCGCACCCAGGCCTGCGGGTCGTGGATCTCCGCGGGCAGCGGCAGGGTCTCGGGCGCCGTCCAGACGGCGTTGAAACCGTCGACGCCGACCTGGTCCACGACGCCGCGCACGAACACCGCGCCATCGCGGTACTGCGCCATCTTGGCCTCCAGGCCCAAGAGGCGACGTAGCAGCCGGTCGGGGGCCCCCATGCCCTTGCGCCGTTCGGTGAATTTCGCCCGGATTTCGGCGACACTCGGGATGACCTTGGGGCCCACATCGTCCATAACGACATCGGCATGGCCCTCCAGCAGGCTCATGATGGCGGTGACCTCGGCGATCTTGACGCGCTGCTCGGGTGTCGCGAAGAGATCCGCCAAGCCCCCGCCACCGCTGCCCAAGGCTTCCGGCAGCCGTTTGAGCATCTCCTGCATCCGCTGGCCGAGTTCCTGCGGCGTGGGCGTCAGATCGCCGGCCAATGTGCTTGCCCGCTGGATCAGGTGCTCGCGCAGCCACGGGACCGCGGTGAACTGGATGCGATGGGTTTCCTCGTGCATGCACACCCAGGCGCGGAAGTCGGCGGCGTCGACGTCGAGCTCACGTTGCACGTGCACCAGGTTCGGCGCGACCAGCAGCAGCCGCGGGGTGCCGTGCGGGGCCAGGTCGTATTGACCGAGGACCTTGCCGGCCATGAACGCCATCAAGGCGCCCGACTCTGCGCCGGTGATCTTGGCGCCGACGCCCATGCCCGGGGCATTGGTCGCCACCTTGCGGTCGCGAGCCACCTTGGCGAAGACGGGAGTCATCAGGGCGGCCATCGAATCCAGGTTGAGGTCGATCCACGTGGGCCGATCGACCACGAGCGCCGGCGGCGCAACACCGGGAGCAGGCATGCGGGAGGTCTCGGCAACCGGCGCCTGCGCCGCGGCAGCGGCCTCGCGGATGGCCGCCACGACGTCGGCGGCCTCGCTCGGCGATACCGTCGGTCCGGCCGGCACGAGACGGCGTCCGGTCGCCTTGGCAAAGTCCCAGTCGACGAAGGACGGCACCGCGCCGTCGTCGGGTCGGCCCTCGGCATCCATGACCTCGGTCGGCCCGGCCGTCGGGGAGGCGGGCACCGTGCCCGGGGCGTCCTGCGCGTGATCGGTCATGCTGGGTCCCTTCCCCGGCCCGCACGCGGGACGGGCGCTCGTGACCAGTTCGACGACTGGTCGGATCAGCGGCACCCACAGGCCGTGAGGGTCGCGACGGCTCTGTCCAACGCCGCCCTGGCACCCAGTGTTCCGGTTGCCGGGGGAACCTGGTCCGCAATGATCGCGAAAACCAACGGACGATCATCGGCGTCGACGGTCGTTCCGACCAACGACGAGATCCCCGTCAACGTCCCGGTCTTGGCGCGCGCCACACCCGCCGCCGCGCTCGCCGGGCCGGTGCGGAACCGATCGATGAGGGTCCCGTCCAGGCCGGCGACCGGCAGCTGAGCGACCACGTCGGCCAGACCCGGCAGCGTGCCATCGAGGGCCGCGACCGTGACCTGCGCGAGGAGACGCGCCGTGCTGCCCTGCCCGCGGGTGAGTCCTGAGGTATCGAGCAGGGTGGTCCCCGAGAGGTCGAAGCCCAGGGCACCTAGTGTGTCGGCGACAAAGTCGGCATTGTCGGCGAAGGCCCCGTCCCGACCGCCCCGGACACTGGCCTGCCGAGCCAAATTCTCGGTCAGCGCGTTGTCGCTCTCGTCGAGCGCGAGCGCCAGGACATCCCCGTATGCCGCGGACTCCACCGCACCCAGGAGCGCCGCGCCCGCCGGCGCGGGCGTGGCCCGCAGCGCGGGACTGTCCTGCACCGTGATCGCCGGCCCGTCGGGCGGGAGGGCGCTCGCCAGCGCCCGCGCAAAGGCGGCCAGCACGGCTGCACCCGGGTCGTTCGGGGACGGTTTGCCCGGGGTGGGCCGATCCTGCGCGAGGCCGATCATGGAGATGGTCTGCGTGTATCCCGCGGCGAGGTCGGCCGCCGACCAGCCCACGGGGTATGCCGGGGTGTCGGGATAGCCGGGGCCCGCGGCATACGTCATGTCGAGCCGCAGGGTGAGCGCACCGGGGCTGCCCGCCGGCAGGTTCGCGACCACGTCAGCGGCGAGATCGGCTAGCCCGGCTCGGCCGGCCACCACCGTCGGGTCACTGCGGCCGCTCGCCAGCAGGGTGTCGCCGCCGGCGACGAGTACCAGTTCGCCCGGGGCCGGGGAGCGCACCGCCGTCGTCATCCGCGCCTGCGGATCGAGCACCGAGGTAATGGCCGCCGCGGCCAGGATCTTCTGCGCGGAGGCCACAATCCGATGCTCACCGGTGCCCCGGCCATACAACTCCTCGCCGGTGCGGGCATCCCGCACACTCACCCCCACCGAGGGTCCGAGCGCGGGGTCGGCCAGCGCCTGATCGAGAACCTCGGCGAGCCTGTCCGCCGCGGGCGTGGGGGCATCGCCCGGGAGGGCGAGGAGCACCGGAGCCGGCGGCCCGGTGCTGGGCAGGGGCACCGGAATCGGCGCGGGCCCGGCAGCCGTGGGCGCGGGCAGGGGGGTTGGTCGCTCCCGGGTCAGGATGCCGGGGGCCAGGTCGACGACATCCGCCGCGGCATACCCGAGGACGGCCAGGGCCACCACGGCCGAACTGGTGACGAGGCGACGCACCGCCTTGGACCCCCTTCGCGCCGCAGCGCGGGATACGTAACACTGATGCAGCGAACACTAAGTCATCAACTGGGCAAAGGAGCCGACGTGGAATTCGACGTCACCGTGGAGATCCCCAAGGGGGCCCGCAACAAGTATGAGGTGGACCACGAGACCGGACGCATCCGTCTCGACCGCTTGCTGTTCACGTCGATGGCGTATCCGGCCGACTACGGCTATGTCGAGGATTCGCTCGGTGAGGATGGCGACCCGCTGGACGCCCTGGTCCTGCTGGACGAGCCGACGTGGCCCGGCTGCCTGGTGCGGGCCCGCCCGATCGGCATGTTCCGGATGAAGGACGAGGCCGGTGGCGACGACAAGGTGCTCTGTGTGCCCGCGGGCGACCCGCGCAAGAATCACATCACCGAGCTGGAGCATGTGATCAAGTTCGATGTCTTGGAGATCCAGCACTTCTTCGAGACGTATAAGGACCTCGAGCCGGGGAAGTCGGTCGAAGGTGCCTATTGGGCGGGTCGCGAAGAGGCCGAAAACACCGTTATCGAGGCCCTGGAGCGGGCCCGATCCGCCGGTATGACGACGGCTCGGTGGCGGATGCCCACCCCGGAGTCCCGCTCGCAAGCGGAAGCGATCTCTCCGGTGGACACCGCCAAGGACGAGGAGACCCGGGTCGAGCGCAAGTTGGCGACCAAGGACAACCCGCTGAGCGACTAGATGCCAGCGCCGGTGACGAGCTGGGGCACGTTCGCCAGCGCAAGGTAGGCGCCGACGACGATCAGCAGGACGGCGAAGGCCCGGCCGAGCCGACGCGGGTCGAGGCGATCGGCGCGGCGGGCACCGACCACGCTGCCGAGCACGGCGAGCGCCGTAACGGCCGCGAGCATGGGCCAGTCGAGGTCGACGCCTGCCTGCACGCGGGCGGCGAAGGCCGTCGCGGAGTTGATCGCGATGACGAGCAGCGAGGTGCCCACCGCGACCGGCATCTCGAAGCCCAGGGCCAGGACCAGCGCGGGGACGACGGCGAAGCCCCCGCCGACCCCGAAGAACCCGGTGAGCAACCCCACCGCCGTTGCGGCCAGCACGACGCGCGCGACTGCGGGCACCGACCACGACCATGCGGACGCCCCGGACGGTGACCCGACGCTTGCCTCGAGCGAGAGCTGCGGGGTGCGTGCGCGACGGAGCATGAGCACGGCCACGAGGAAGAGCAGAGCCGCGAACGTCGAGAGCAGGACGTGCGATGGAACCTGCGCCGACAGGCGCGACCCGGCCAATGACCCGGCCGTCCCGAGGAGCCCGAAGACGAACCCGTGCGCCAGGCGCACTTTGCCGGCGCGGGCGTGAGCGGCCATCCCCAACGCGGCGCTGACCCCGACGATGACCAGCGAACCGGAGGTGGCCTGCGCGGGTGACTGCCCAAGCAGATAGACCAGGGCCGGAACCGTGAGGATCGAGCCGCCGCCACCCAGAGCGCCCAGGGCCAGGCCGATGACGAGCCCCGCCAGGGCCACCGACACCCACATCACCACGCTCGACTCCAGACATTGCCCCGGACAGATGGAGGGAATATACCCCCTGGGGTATGCTGTTCGACAATCACGACCACCGCCTTCCACCCATGGGGAGATCACGATGTTGTTCACGCAGTACTACCTGGACTGTCTCTCGCAGGCCTCCTACCTCGTCGGCGACGAGGGCAGTGGGCAGGCGGTCGTCATCGACCCGCGGCGGGATGTCGGCGACTACCTCGCCGACGCCGCGGCGGCGGGCCTGAGCATCGTCGGCGTCATCAACACCCACTTCCATGCCGACTTCGTCTCGGGTCACCTTGAGCTCGCGAGGGCCACCGGCGCCTGGATTGGCTATGGCGCTGCGGCGCAGCCCGACTTCGCCTTCCGCCCGCTCGCGGACGGAGAGCGGATCAGTCTGGGCGAGGTCACGTTGGAGATCATGGCGACTCCCGGCCATACGCCCGAGTCCATCTCCGTCCTGGTCTACGAGCACGCGGCCGATGCCATCGCCTATGGCGTGCTCACCGGGGACGCGCTATTCATCGGCGACGTCGGCCGGCCGGACCTGCTCGCCTCGGTGGGCGTCAGCGCTGATGACTTGGGTCGGATGCTCTATGACTCGGTGCAGCGCAAGCTGATGGGGCTGCCCGATGCAGTCCGCGTCTTCCCGGCGCACGGCGCGGGGTCGGCATGCGGCAAGAACCTGTCGACGGAGCGCGCGTCGACGATCGGCGCGCAACGCGCCACCAACTACGCCTGCCAGCCCATGAGCGAGGAGGACTTCCTCGACGTCGTCACGCAGGGCCAGCCGTCGGCACCGGGGTACTTCCTCTACAACGCCACGCTCAACAAGCGCGAGCGCGACATCCGGGAGCTCGACGAGGCCATCCCGGCTCTGGACGATGGCGCCGTCGCGTCCGCCCTCGCCGCCGGCGCCGTGGTGCTCGATGCCCGGGATGCGATCGACTTCACGGCCGGGCACCTCGCCGGTGCGGTCAGCGTGCCACTGGACGGGCGGATGGCCGAGACCGCGGGCATCGTCTTCCGGCCGGACCAGCCGCTCGTCGTGATGGCCTCTCCTGGGCAGGAGCAGGAAGCCGCCCTGCGGCTGGCCCGGATCGGATTCGACCGGACGCTCGGCTATATCGCCGACCCGCAGACCTATCTGCTGGCACATCAGGACCAGGTCATCCAGGCCAGCCGGCTGACCGTCGCGCAGGTCGATGACGCACTTGCCACAGACGGATCCGTGCAACTCATCGACATCCGCAACCCGGGCGAGACGGCGGCCGGTGTCATTCCGGGCGCCACGACCCTCCCGCTGCCCGAACTCCCCCAGCGACTAGCTGAGCTCGACCCCACGGCCCCGGTAGTGCTCTATTGCGCGGGCGGATGGCGCTCGAGCGTCGGCGCGAGCCTGCTGCGCGCACACGGGTTCGCCGATGTGTCCGACATCCTCGGCGGTTACAACGCGTGGGCGCAGGCCCATCTCCTGGCCGGCTGACCCACGCCGGCAACCACCCCTACGAATATCTGGAGTTAGCCATGACAACCCGTGACCTCACCGAGGCGGACTTGAAGTCCACGCTCGCCGAGAACGACATCGTCCTCATCGACTTCTGGGCGGAGTGGTGCGGGCCGTGCCGCCAGTTCGCCCCGGTCTATGCTGCCGCCGCCGCCAAGCATCCCGACATCGTCTTCGGCAAGGTGGACACCGAGGCGGAACAACGACTTGCCGGCGCCGCACGCGTCTCCTCGATCCCCACCTTGATGGCCTTCCGCGAGGGCATCCTGGTCTTCTCCCAACCCGGTGCGCTTCCGGCGGCCGCTCTCGAGCAGGTCATTGACGGGGTCCGCGGGCTCGATATGACCCAGGTGCACGCCCAGGTGGCCGCCCAGCAGGCGCTGCAGGAACTGCCCCGCGAGGTGACCCAGGAGGAGTTCAGCGCGGCCCACGCGGGGGGCGGCGCCGTCGTCGACGTGCGAGAGCCGATGGAGTACCGCGCCGGTCACGTCCCCGGCGCCCTCATGATTCCCCTGGGCCGGCTGGGCGAAAAGCTCGACGAGATCCCCACCTCCGAGCCCGTCTACATCATCTGCGCGAGCGGAAACCGCAGCCTGCAGGCTGCCGAGGCCCTGCGCACCCAAGGCATCGAGGCCTATTCCGTCGCCGGCGGGACGAGTGCGTGGCAGCAATCCGGGCGGGAGATCGTGGTCGGTCCGCACGCGCTCGCAAACGCGTAGCGCATGATGGCGGCGCGGGGCTCAGCCCGGCCACAGGAGGTCGCCGCAAGGGCCCTCAGCCGGGCCGCCCCCCATACGGAATGAGGTCGGAGCGATAGATCGAGGCATAGCGAACGACCGCCCCGGTGTAGGGCGCCTCGATCATCTGGCCGCCGCCGACATACAGACCCATGTGGTGGCTGCTGGAACCGCTGCTGCCATAGAAGACCAGGTCGCCGGGGGCCAGTTGATCGATCGGGACCCGAGCGGTCTCGGCCCATTGCGCACCGGTGTAGTGGCTGAGGTAGACGCCGGCCTGGCGCCAGGCCATCATCGTCAGCCCCGAACAGTCGAAGCTCTCTGGGCCGTCCCCACCCCAGAGGTACGGCTTGCCGAGTTGGGCCTGGGCATACGCGATGGCCGCGGCGGCACCCGCCGGCGGAGGGGGTGGCGGTGGGGTGCTCGTGCTGGTGGTACTGGGTGGCCGGCTCGTGGTCGTGGTGGTGGGTGGCCGGCTCGTGGTCGTGGTGGTGGGTGGCCGACTCGTGGTCGTGGTGCTGGGGCGAGGCGTCGTCGACGAGGGAGAACTAGGGCGCGTCGTGGTAGCTGTGGGCGCCGGGGTGTCGCCGCCCGAGGGCCGATCCGGCTGAGCGGCGTCCTGCTCCGCCTCCTGGGCCGCCTGGGCAATGGCGTCCAGGCGCTCGCGCTCGAGGCGCGCGCTGGTGTCCCGCAGGCTGGCCAACCGCTGCGCCAGGTGGGCGCGGGTGGCGCTCAGGCGCTGCGCCTCGGTGCTGGCCCGAGCCAACTCCACTCGGGCCCGGGCCTGCGCCCGTGCCGCGCGCTCGGCCGCCTGGGCGCGAGCTGCCTCGGCCGCGTCGGCGGCCCGCTCCAGGCTGGTCGCGGTGCCACTGACCCGGACGGCATCGGATAGTCGGGCCCCCTGATGGTCGCCGAGAACCTCCAGCACACTGGCTCGGTCGAGCAATTGTTGGGGATCTCCGGCCTCGAGGAGCGGGCCGAGGCTGCCCAGCGTGCCACCTTGTTCGTATGCCGCAGCGGCGTAGGAGCGCAGCGCATCGTGGGCCCCTCGGGCGGCCGCCTGCGCGGCGCGGGCAGCTGCGCGGGCCTCGCGGGCGGCCGTGGTCGCTCGCTGCAGCTCATAGCGGGCACCATGTGCCGCCTCGCCGAGCGCGCTGGCTTCCTGGCGAAGGGACAGGAGAGCGGCAGCGGCAGCGGCATACCGGGCATCGAGCGCAGCGACCTCCGAGCTAGCGGCGGCGACGTCGGCTCGCGCCCGATCCAACACGGCCTGGCTAGGTCCTTCGTCGGCAGCGGACGCGGCCACCGCCGAACCGCCCGCAAGCACCCCAAAGGCACAGACCCCAGCGGCGACGCGCCGGAGGCGGCGCCGAGTGTGGGCAGGCGGGGGCATCTGTCGACTCCTGGACTACGGCGAAGGGCGCAACTCAGCGTAGGGACTGTCTCTTATACACATCTGACGCTGCCGACGAATAGAGAGGTGTAGATCTCGGTGGTCGCCGTATCAT
>CALLZC010000102.1 GCA_937858995.1 uncultured Nostocoides sp. | reverse complement strand
GGCTGTCCGGCTCCGGCGGCAGGTCACGAGTCAGCCGACCGCGGATCCCGGGCAGGCCGAGCAGCCCTTCGCCCCGCGGGCGCGACACCCGGGAGGCCAGCGCCCACGCCTTGATCTCGACATCGTCGGGCTGGTGCGCGGCATACACACAGAGGTTCCAGCGGCTCGCGACATCCTGGTATGCCGGCCACGGCACCGCGTGCCGCCGGAATGGATTGTCGATGCGGACCCCACCGGTGCCCACCCGCACACTCGGACGCACCAGCAGGACGACCGACAGCGCGGCGAAGGTGACCATCGCGGCAACGAACTCCAGCCCGGCCGAGAGCGACACCCCAGCGACAATGAGCGCGCCCAGCGCCCCGATGACGCCGAGGCCCACGGTGCCGGTGTGCCGGAGGGTGTAGCCGAAATCGTCCTCGGCAGGGGCGGGCGCGTCGTTCATCGTCCGCCCATGATGGCATGTCGCCCTCCAGCACCCTGGGCCTAGACTCGCGCGGTGACCACAGTGCGCCCCTCAGTGGCCCAGCCCCCCGCGTCGGCGTCGACGACCGCCCGTGACCTGCTCGGGGTGTCCCGGCTCACCGATGCCGTCCTGCGGCGCTGGCTGCACGGCCTGCCCGGCGTCGACCAGGTCGGCGCCGAGGCCCGCGTCGCCGGTCTGGGGACCCGGTCTATCAAGACGACGTCGAAGGCGTGGGCGATCGACACCGCGATCTCGATGATCGACCTCACCACCTTGGAGGGCGCCGACACCCCCGGCAAGGTGCGCTCGTTGTGCGCCAAGGCCCTCGTGCCCGACCCCACCGACCCGGCCACGCCCCGGCCAGCAGCCGTGTGCGTCTACGGTGACCTCGCCTCCACTGCGCGAAATGCCTTGGGAGACAGCCCGATCCACGTCGCCGCGGTGGCGACCGCCTTCCCGTCGGGACGAGCCAGTATGCCGGTCAAGCTCGCCGACACGCGTGACGCGGTCGACGGCGGCGCCGACGAGATCGACATGGTCATCGACCGGGGCGCTTTCCTGTCCGGTCGCTATCTGCAGGTCTTCGACGAGATCGTGGCCGTCAAGTCAGCCTGCGCGCGGTCCGACGGCACCTCGGCCCACCTCAAGGTCATCCTGGAAACCGGCGAGCTCGCGACCTATGACGCGGTCCGCCGGGCGTCCTATCTGGCCATGCTCGCCGGCGCCGACTTCATCAAGACGAGCACCGGCAAGATCGCCCCGGCCGCCACTCTTCCGGTCACTCTCGTCATGCTGGAAGCCGTCCGCGACTGGCGCGAGCTCACCGGCACTCAGATCGGCGTCAAGCCGGCCGGCGGCATCCGCACGACCAAGGACGCCATGAAATACCTCGTCATGGTCAACGAGATCGCCGGCCCGGATTGGCTCACCCCCGAGTGGTTCCGCTTCGGCGCCTCGGGCCTGCTCGGCGACCTGCTGCTGCAGCGCCAGAAGCTGGCCACCGGCGCCTACTCCGGTCCCGACTACGTGACGATCGACTGAGGACGAGATGACCCGCTTCGACTACGCCCCCGCCCCGGAGTCCCGGGCCGTGGTGTCCATTGCCGACAGCTATGGCCTCTTCGTCAACGGTGAGTTCGTCCCGGCGTCCGGCGCCCCCTTCCCGACGCTCAACCCGGCCACCGAAGAGGTGCTCGCCCAGATCGGGGAGGCGACCGCCGCCGACGTGGACCGCGCAGTCGCCGCCGCGCGCACGGCATACCAGGGCGTGTGGGGGCGCCTGTCGGGAGCCGAACGCGGGAAGTACCTCTTCCGGATCGCGCGCATCCTGCAGGAGCGGGCCCGCGAGTTCGCGGTGCTGGAGACCCTCGACAACGGCAAGCCGATCAGCGAGAGCCGCGATGTCGACGTGCCACTCGCGGCGGCGCATTTCTTCTACCACGCAGGCTGGGCCGACAAACTCGGGTATGCCGGTCTGGGCGGCTCCCCCGCCAAGCCCCCGAAGCCGGTCGGCGTCGTCGGGCAGGTCATCCCCTGGAACTTCCCGCTGCTCATGCTCGCCTGGAAGATCGCCCCCGCCCTGGCCTGCGGCAACACCGTGGTGCTCAAGCCTGCCGAGACCACCCCGCTCACCGCGCTGTTGTTCGCCCAGGTGTGCCAGGAGGCCGACCTGCCCCCGGGCGTGGTCAACATCGTCACCGGCGCCGGCGCCACCGGGCAGGCCCTCGTCGAGCACCCGGGGATCGACAAGATCGCCTTCACCGGCTCCACCGAGGTGGGCAAGCTCATTGCCCGCTCGGTCGCCGGCACCCGCAAGCGCGCGACCCTCGAACTCGGCGGCAAGGCCGCCAACATCGTCTTCGAGGACGCCGCGATCGACCAGGCCGTCGAGGGCATCGTCCGCGGGATCTTCTTCAACCAAGGGCACGTGTGCTGCGCCGGCTCGCGGCTGCTGGTCCAGGAGAGCATCCACGACGACCTGGTGCGCCGGCTCAAGCGGCGGCTTCAGACAATCCGCGTCGGCGACCCGCTGGACAAGAACACCGACCTCGGGGCGATCAACTCGGCCACCCAGTTGGCCCGGGTGCGTGAGATGAGCGCCGTCGGCGAGGCCGAGGGTGCCGAACGCTGGTCACCGGCCTGCGCCCTCCCCGAGCGCGGATTCTGGTTCGCCCCAACGGTTTTCACCGGGGTGTCACAGGCCCACCGGATCGCTCAGGAGGAGATCTTCGGGCCGGTGCTGTCGGTGATCACCTTCCGCACGCCCGCTGAGGCCGTCGCCAAGGCCAACAACACCCCCTACGGCCTCTCGGCGGGCGTCTGGACCGAGAAGGGCTCACGCATCCTCTGGATGGCCGACCAACTCCGCGCCGGAGTGGTGTGGGCCAACACCTTCAACCAGTTCGACCCCACCTCGCCGTTCGGCGGCTTCAAGGAATCCGGCTACGGTCGCGAAGGCGGCCGCCACGGCCTGGAGCCCTACCTCACGACGGGAGCGACCCTGTGAGCCCCACCACTGCGACGCCAGCGGCCGACCCCCGGCTGGAGGTCCGCAAGACCTACAAGCTCTACGTCAACGGCGCCTTCCCGCGCAGTGAGTCCGGCCGCGTGTATGCCGTGCACGCCGCCTCCCGTGGACGCGGCGCTGCCGCAGGAGCTGGCAGCCGGACCGGCGCCCTCCTGGGCAACGTCGCCCAAGGCTCCCGCAAGGATGCCCGGGATGCCGTCGTCGCGGCGCGCGCTGTCGTCGCGGGCTGGGCCGGTGCCACGGCATACAACCGCGGGCAGGTGCTCTATCGGGTCGCCGAGGTGATGCAGGGCCGCGCCGCCCAGCTCGCGGCCGAGGTCGCC
>CALLZC010000101.1 GCA_937858995.1 uncultured Nostocoides sp. | reverse complement strand
TTTCAAGCAGAAGACGGCATACGAGATAGGAGTCCGTCTCGTGGGCTCGGAGATGTGTATAAGAGACAGGATTGGACCCACTCGATCAGGCCGGCGGCCCCACGCCCAGAGCACACCCGGGTCGACGGCAGGGGTGTGCTCGCCACCCCGCACCCCGGGAGTTCGCCACGCGCAGGAGTTCGTATGCCGTAGCGCACGGCCGCAGCGCCACCTCGGCCCAGCCGTAGCGCAGTTGGGCCAGTCCGGCCGCGATGGTGGCATTGCCCTTTTGTCGATCGACCAGGGCGGTCGACTGGTCGTGAAAGGCTAGGCCGTCCAGTTCTACGCGTAGTCGAGCGTGTTCATAGTCGAGGTCGTAACGACGAGGCATCCCCGCAATGACTCGCCGGAGTTGTCGCACGGCCGGCGGTATGCCGTGCGCCCGCTCGACATCGCGCAGCCATCGCAGTTCCAGGGTGCTCTCGCAGCCGTCGGCGTCGGCGAGCATGATGTCGCGCAGGACACCGCGATGCGGATGGCGAGACCACCCTGCCAGTTCGGCGCAGAGCCGGGGCATGCTGGTGGCGCGCTGCTGCAGCCCGCGGCCGATCAGAGCCAGCACGGTGTCCAGCGGCTCGCTGCAAGCCAGCGCCACGATGGTCGACTCGATGCTGGTTCGGGGCGGCCAGGAATGGGTGACGATGGACTGCTGGCGCGAGCGCACCACCCGCGCGCCCTGGGGCGTTGTGACCACCCGGTGGTTCGGCACGACCACATCGATCAGCGCGGGTGGCCGGGGACAGAGGCACTGCACGTAGGCGGCCGACCATCCCGCCAACCCGGCGGTCCGCTCGCCCAAGGTCGCCACCGAGGCGCCGCTGGCGCGGGCCTTGCCGATCGCGGTGACGGACGGGCGAGTCACCGCGAGAATTGCGCCGGCGGCCCGCGTGTGCCAATCGATTGGCCCGTTGTGGGTGACATAGACACCCGGATGCAGCCGCTGCCACCGCCCACTGTCGACCTGCCAGCGCAGGGCGGCCCAGGTGCGCTGACCAGCGGAGCGCCCGACGGTGAGCAACGGCAACTCCGCAAGGCTGGGGAAGTCGGCCGCTCCACCGGGTCGTGACGCCATGCTCCGATCGTGCTCCATCGGGCCGTCGGCACCGCGGACTTATGCACAGGGTGACCGCTCGCGCGAGCCATTGAGTAGGTCAATCGCTGCCCGGGCAGCGATTGACCCACTCAATCCTTGGGGCGCAGGAAATAGGGTGCTGGTATGCGGATCATCGACCCCACCACCACGCCCGCCTGGGCCAGGCTGACCGAGTTGAAGGCGAGCTACGTTCCCGATCTGCGGGGGAGCTTCGCGGGCGACCCCGATCGGGCGGTGCGGTTGACGCGCACCTGTGCGGACCTGCACGTCGACCTGTCCAAGAATCTGATCGACCCGGCCATCCTGCAGGCGCTGACCGCCCTGGCAGACGAGGTGGGACTGGCCCAGCGGCGCGATGCGATGCTGCGCGGGGACCGGATCAATGTCACCGAGGACCGGGCCGTGCTGCATACGGCCCTGCGACGGCCACCAGGCGACTCACTCGTCGTCGACGGAGTGGACGTCGTCGCCGGAGGGCACGACGTGCTCGCCGCGATCTACGCCTTCGCCGGGGAGGTGCGCGATGGCGAGTGGACGGGGGTGACGGGCAAGCCGATCCGCACGGTCGTCAATATCGGCATCGGTGGCTCGGACCTCGGGCCGGTGATGGTCTACGAAGCACTGAAACCCTATGTCCACGAGCGGATTCGGTGCCGGTTTGTCTCCAATATCGACCCCACGGATCTGGCGGAAAAGGTCAGCGATCTGGACCCCGAAACCACACTCTTCATCGTGGCCTCCAAAACCTTCACGACCCTGGAGACCCTGACCAACGCCCGCATGGCACGCGACTGGCTCTGGCGCAGCGTCATCGCCAGCGGCGCCATCGAGGACACGGATTCAGCGCGCACTGCCGCGGTTGCCCAGCACTTCGTCGCCGTCTCGACGGCGCTCGACAAGGTGGCTGCCTTCGGCATCGATCCGGCACACGCCTTCGGGTTCTGGGACTGGGTTGGAGGGCGTTACTCGGTGGACTCGGCGGTCGGCACGGTGCTGGCCATCGCGATCGGCCCGCAGAACTTCGCTGACTTCCTGGCCGGTTTCCACGCCGTCGACGAGCACTACGCCACCGAGCCGTGGGATCGCAACGTCCCGGCCCTGATGGGCCTGCTCAACATCTGGTATGTCAACTTCTTCAAGACCACAAGCCACGCCGTGCTGCCGTATGCGCAGTACCTCCACCGGTTCGCGGCCTACCTCCAACAGTTGACCATGGAATCCAATGGCAAGGGGGTGCGCGCCGACGGGCAACCCGTCACGACCGAGACGGGCGAGGTCTTCTGGGGCGAGCCGGGCACCAATGGGCAGCATGCGTTCTATCAGTTGATCCATCAAGGCACCCAGCTGATCCCCTGCGACTTCATCGCGATGGCGAACTCTGCCCACCCCACCCGAGACGGTGACGCCGACGTCCACGAACTCTTTCTCGCCAACTTCCTCGCGCAGACCAAGGCGCTCGCCTTCGGCAAGACGGCCGCCGAGGTGCGCGCCGAAGGTGTTGCCGAGGAACTGGTTTCGGCCAAGGTCTTTTCCGGCAACCGGCCCACGACCTCGATCATGGCGCCCGCGCTGACTCCGTCCGTCGTGGGTCAGCTGATCGCTCTCTATGAGCACATCACCTTCACCCAGGGCGTGGTGTGGGGCATCGATTCCTTCGACCAGTGGGGCGTCGAACTCGGCAAGCAACTCGCCCAGCAGATCGCTCCCGCGATTTCCGCGGACGATCGGGCACTTGCCGAGCAGGACGCCTCCACCCGGGGTCTGATCGAGTACTACCGCGCGCAGCGCCGCTGAGCGCCGCCGCGGAGGGTCCTAGCCGCGCCGTGCGCCGGCGCGCGTACCCGCCGAGAAGGCGGCCGCACCACCGGATGCACTCGAGGTGCCACGGCCCCGGCCCTGGCCGGTGCGTTGGGATCGCGAGGCGGCCGGGTTCGAGCCACTGCCGCGGCCCGCATCGGTGCGCCGCTCACCGCCGCGCCGACCGGAAGCCGGGCTGGTAGCACCCGCAGGGGATCCCGAACGGCTCCGCTGCGAGGGGCGGGCGCCGCCACGGCGCCCAGATCCGGAGGCGGTGGCCTCAGGCGCCGCGGCATACCCGCCCGGGAAGCTGCGCTCGCCGGGTGCCAACTGCGCGAGCAGCGGGTGAGCGTCATCGACACGCGTGACGGTCGGGGAGATCCCGGCCTTGCGCGTCAGGTCCCGCACATCGCGGACCTGCTCGTCGAGCATCATCGTGATCACCTTGCCGGTGTTGCCGGCGCGAGCGGTCCGACCGGAGCGGTGGACGTAAGCCTTGTGCTCGATCGGCGGATCGGCGTGAATCACCAGGTTGACGTCGTCGACGTGAATGCCCCGGGCGGCGATGTCGGTGGCGACCAAGGTGGCTGCCGCGCCGCTGTGGAATGCGGTCATGGTGCGGGTCCGGGCATTCTGCGAGAGGTTGCCGTGGAGCTCGACGGCGGGAACACCCGACTCATTGAGTTGACGTGCGAGCTTCTTGGCCCTGTGCTTGGTGCGGGTGAACACGATGGCCCGCCCTGGCGCAGCGGTCAGATCGCGTAGCACCGGCAGGTGCGCCTGCGCGGTGACGTGCAGGACATGGTGGTCCATCGTCGTCACCGGCGACAGCGCCGAATCGGCCTGATGGGTCACCGGGTTGCTCAGGTAGCGCTTGGTGAGCACATCGATGCCGGCGTCGAGGGTGGCTGAGAAGAGCATCCGCTGGCCGGTGCGCGGCGTGCGATCCAACAACCGGCGCACGGCGGGCAGGAAGCCGAGGTCGGCCATGTGGTCGGCCTCGTCGAGGATGGTGACCTGAACGGCGTCCAGGGTCAGGTGGCCCTGCCCGATGAGGTCCTCGAGGCGACCGGGGCACGCGATCACGATGTCGACGCCGGCACGCAGGGCACTGACCTGCGGGCCCTGCCCGACGCCGCCGTAGACGACGCGTGAGGTGAGCCGGGCGGTCCGAGCCAGGGGAGCCAGCGACTCCTCGATCTGGCCGACGAGTTCGCGGGTCGGTGCCAGGATCAGCGCGCGCGGGCGGCCCGGACGGCGGCTGGTGGGTTCAGCGCTGAGCCGGGCGACCAGCGGGAGCAAGAACGCATAGGTCTTGCCCGAGCCGGTGCGGCCGCGGCCGAGGACGTCGCGCCCGGCGAGTGCGTCGGGCAGCGTGGCAGCCTGGATGGGGGTGGGGGTGGTGATCCCGCGCTCGGCGAGCGCGGCGACCAAGGTGGTGGGCACGCCGAGCGTGCTGAAGGACGTGTCGGTCGACACAGAGGGGTACTCCAATGAGTGTGGTGATGAGCCGTTCTGCCCGGCGCTGATCATCCGTGATCGCGCAGCAATGGCATCGACTAGCGAGGCAGCCCGCGGCAGAACTGGTCGGGCTGTTGAAGCAAGTCTACGTTACCGACCCGTCACCCTGACGCAGGGGGTCGCGCCGAGCCGCCGTAGGGCCTTCTCAGGCCACCGAGATCGAGATCGTATGCAGTCCGCTCGCCCCGTCGGGGGCCGGCTCCGCGACGTCCGTGGTCTGCACGACCCCCGCGCCATCTGTAGCCCGTACGGTGACCCGGTGGGTGCCGGAGGTGGCCGGCCAGGTCCAGCGCCACTGCCGCCAATAGTGTTCGCCCACATCGGGACCCAGCTGCGCCGGGCTCCATTCGCCATCGTCGACTTGCACCTCGACCCGCGAAATCCCTTGGCGCGCCTGCGACCAGGCGACACCGGCAATGACGACCTCGAAACCGGATGAGAACGATTCACCGGAGGCGGGGACATCGATCCGAGACTGCGTCTTGACCTCGGCCCGCTCCGCCCAGCCTCGATCCGACCAGTAGGCGCGGCGCGCGGCATAGGTCGTCGCGGTCAGTCGAGTGACCCACTTGGTTGCGCCCACATAGCCATAGAGCCCGGGGGTGACCATCCGCACCGGGAAGCCATGCTCGGCGGTCAGGGGTTTGCCGTCCATCGCCACGGCGAGCAGTGCGCCGCGGTCGTCCTGGAGCGCGGCCACCGGGGTGGAGATGGTCATGCCATCGACGGAGGTGCTGAGGATCTGATCCGCGGTGGGGCGCACGCCAGCTCGCTTCAACACATCTGCGGTGAGCACCCCGAGCCAGCGGGTGGATCCGATGTATTCGCCACCCACCGGATTGCTGACACAGTTCAAGGTGATGTCCGCCTCGACCATGGGCATGGCGAGCAAGTCGGCGAAGCTCAGCTCGAACGGCCGCTCGACGTCACCGTCGATGCGTAGCCGCCAATCCGCGACGGTGACCCGCGGGACCAGGATGGCCGTGTCGATGCGATAGAAGTCGTCCACGGGGGTGCGCAGGGCGCTGATGCCCTTGACCATCGACTCCAAACCCGTGGGCAGCGGCCCCAGCGGGGCCGTGGGGGTGGGCAGGGCGGCGGGCAGGATCGGGGTCGTCAGGGCGCGGGTGTTCCAGGAACCGAAGGCCGCCAAACCGGCGCCCGCAGCCGTCATACCGCTCGCCAGCAGGACCGTCCGGCGTGCGGGCACCTGGCCCGCCATGCCCGTCATGGGAGTCGCGAGCACTTCGGAGTCAGGGTTGGTGCTGGCGCGGACGGCCGGTTCCTTGGGAGCAACACCAGGCTCGGCACGGCGAGACGGCAGCGCGACGTGCAGCGCGACGACCGCCACCAGACCGGCGATCACGGAGGGGAGAGCGGCATAGGGCGAGGCGGCGGACCGGGTCGCGGCTGCCAGTGCCGCGACGGCGGCGAGCGCGATCAGCACCCACGCTCCGGCGCCGCGGCGGGCCTGGACGAGGCCCGCGAAACCCCCCAGGAGCAGCACGACGACCAGGACGCCCCCGACGAGGATGGGTTTGTCGGCGGTCCCGAAGGTCCCCACGGCCCAGTCCTTCAGCCACGGGGGCGCCAGGTCGATCGCCGCGCTGCCCACGGCGACGATCGGCGACGACTTCGCCGAGAGGTAGCCGGCGACCGCGTGGCCCAGGCCGATTCCGAGCACGCTTGCTCCGACCCCGGCGGCTGCCGCCTGCAGGGAGTGTGACCTTGCCATGCCAGCACGGTATGCCGGGTCGCCCGGCTCCGGGGAGCCTCGCACCTTACGATCTCCGAACGGATGCCGATCGCGAGCGGATCCGCCCCGGTCCCGAACCCCGGCCGCGGCGTGCCGGCCGACGCCGTCAGTCCGACCAGCGGAAGGTGCGCGTTGCGACGAGGGCGCCGGCCACGGTCCACGCGAGCAGGACCAGCCAGTTGGTCACCGGCCAGCTCCCCTGCGCCCAGGCCGCGCGCATGGCCTCACCGAGGGCGCCGGACGGCACGACGCGGGCGACGCTGGCGAGGGCGCCGGGAAGCAACGAGGTGGGCAGCAGCAAACCGAGGCCCAGGAAGAGAACCCACAGCAAATTGGCCACGGCGAGAACGGCTTCCGCCCGCATCCGACCGGCCACCACCAGGGCGAGGGAGACGAAGCAGGCGGCACCGAGGATGACCGTCAGCGCCCCCGGGAGCACCCCCGAAACGGCCGGTCGCCAGCCCAGCGCGAGCCCCAAAACGCCGAGCGCGATCAGGTGCAGGGCAAGCACCAGGCCGACCGCGAGAACCTTGCCCCCGAGCAGTCCCTCGCGCCCGAGTGGGGTGGTGCCGAGCAAACGCAAGACGCCACCGCGTCGGTCGAAGGCCGTGGAGATCGCCTGTCCGGTGAAGGCCGTCGAGACCACGGCCAGCGCCAGGACCCCCGGAACGATCACATCGATCCGCCGCGACCCGAGGTCGGGCACACCGGAGAGGAGCAGGACCACCAGCGCGATCGCCGGCAGGATCACGGCGACCAGCAGCTGCTCTCCATTGCGCAACAGCGTCCGGGCCTCGAAGCCGGCCTGGTGCCGAATCCGGGTGCCCCGCGCCGCCGCGCGCGGCGCCGCCGTCACCGGCCACCTGCCGTCAAGGCGAAGTAGACCTCTTCGAGGGACGCACCAGAGGTGACCGCCGTGCGGGTCCCGCTGGCTTGCACCCGCCCGCAGTCCATGATCACCAGGTCGTCGGCGATCCGGTCGGCCTCCTCGAAGGAGTGTGTGGCGAGCACCACGGCCACCCCGGCGTCGGCGTGTTCGCGCACGATGTCCCAGACCTCCAAGCGGGTATGCGGATCCAGCCCCGACGTCGGCTCGTCCAGGAAGAGCACATCCGGCCGGCCGATCAGGGCGGCGGCCAAGGCCACCCGCTGCCGTTGACCGCCCGAGAGTCGACGCATGATGGTGCGGGAGAAGGCGTCGATGCCGAGCCGCGCGGCGAGCTGCCGCGGGTCGGCCGGGGCGGCATACATCGCAGCCAGATGCGCCAACAGCGCGGGGGGAGTGGCCATCGAGGGCAGGCCCCCGTCCTGGAGCATCAGGGCCACTTTGGCCCGGTGCTCCGCGTCGGCTCCCCAGGGATCGGTTCCCAACACCCGCGCGCTGCCCGCGTCGGGTTGCTGGAGACCCTGGAGACATTCGATGGTCGTGGACTTGCCGGCCCCATTGGGGCCGAGGATGGCGGTGACGCGTCCAGCCCCGGCGGACCAGGTCACGCCATCGAGGGCGCGGATGCCGGCATACGACTTCACCAGATCGCGGACCTCGACTGCGGGCACCAGGGCAGTGTAGGTCCTGTCTCTTATACACATCTCCGAGCCCACGAGACGGACTCCTATCTCGTATGCCGTCTTCTGCTTGAA
>CALLZC010000100.1 GCA_937858995.1 uncultured Nostocoides sp. | reverse complement strand
CGCGTGAACGCAGGTCGCTGACCCCGTCGAACAGCCGCAGCTCGGGTCCGGAAAAATCACCCGCGAACAGCACGATGCCGGCTCGACGGCGGGCTCGGGCTCTGGCTCGACGGCGGGCTCGGGCTCTGGCTCGACGGCGGGCTCGGGCTCTGGCACTGGCTCGACGGCGGGCTCGGGCTCGGGCACCCGTGGGATGTCGGATTCCTCCGCCGGGGACGGGGCCTGCGTCGCGATGGTGAGGTCATCCGGCTGCGCACCGGCGCCGCCCATGGCACATGAGCTGGCCCGGACGACCCCGCATTCCAGTGGCAAGTAGGGTCCGGGTGAGGCCGCCGCGGTGAGCGCGAGGCGGGCCTCTATCGGTGTCGCCGACGGCACATCACGATCGGCAATGCCGCGCAGTTCGTGCACGATCACGTGGTCCCTACCCGAGCCCACGAGCACGTCCATATCCCCATGCACGACGACCCGGATCGAGCCCGTATCCAGTCCGCGCCCGAGAACCGCAAAGCCAGGTGAATTCAGCAGTCCCGCGCTGAGCAGTTCACCGAGCACCGACTCCACCGGATGCGGCGCACCCAGCAGCTCATAGAGCCGAGTGGCCTGGCTCGACGACGTCTCGCCGGGAAGGAGCACGGCAGCCCCACCCCGCACGAGCAGGTAGCCCGGTCCGGACGCGTACTGCACTCCCAGTCCGGATGCGATCTCAGTCATCGTGCTCCTTTGCCGTGCGCCGTGGCCTGGTGCGCTCTACGACCGCTGACTGATCGGGGCCTCTGACGTCCAGGACGATCACGGCCACGTTGTCGCGACCTCCTGCCGCCAGGGCGTCCTCGACGAGATGCGCCGCGGCCACCGTCGGGGTGGTGTTCGGGTCCAGATGGCGTTGGATGTCGCGATCATCGAGTTCGCAGGTGAGGCCGTCGCTGGTGATCAGCCAGCGCTGCCCGGTCAGGGCTGGTCGGATCACGACATCAAGCAGTGGTGGCGGGGTCTCACCGATGGCCCGCGTGACGATATGCCGCGCGGGATGGGCGCGCGCCTGCTCGCGGGTCAGTGCCCCTTCCGCGATCAGCTCTTCCACCTCGGAGTGATCGACCGTCAGTTGCCGGAGCGTGCCGTCACTGTGGAGATAGACCCGGGAGTCTCCGATGCTGAACACGGCCCAGTGCGGCGCTCGCCCGGAGTCGATCAGCGCGATGCCTGCGATGGTCGTTCCCAACCCGGCTGCGCTGCGATGGGTGCGCCCGTAGTCCACGACCGCCGCATTCGCGGCCCTAACCTGAGCGCGCAGTGCGTCTTGGGTCAACTCGGAGCGGTCCGCCCCGGCCAGGACGTCCAGGGCGGTACGGCTCGCGATCGCACCGGCGGCATGACCGCCCATACCGTCAGCGACGGCGAACAGGCGCTCTCCCGCGTAGTAGGCATCCTCGTTGACCTCGCGGATCCGGCCGATGTGAGTCGCGACGCCGACATCCATCGACAGCACGAGCGTCACGATAGGACCCCTGAGAGCCGGTGTTGTGTCCTCTGAATGAAGGACACGAGGGCTACCCGGACCCGATCGATCGCGGCTCAGGAGGCGGCGCGGGCGACCGTTGCGGGATAGCTCCCGCCCAAATCGAGGAAGCCGTCCTCGGCTGCGGCGCGCATCGCGTCAGCCGGACAGGCGACAGTGCGACCGAGCTCGCGGTACTTCTCGCAGATGCGGTTGAGATAGGTGACAACCGTCGTCAACGCGACGGGCGGGCTCATATGACGACCGATGACCTTGCGCGGCATACCCGACGCCAGGAGGTGCAGAACCTCCTCCTCCCGCGGAGCCAGCCGCGGAGTGAGGCGCGAGTCGAAGACGAGCGAGCGGGCCCAGGGCCCCGAGGTCGAGAACTCCCCCGTGGCCGCGCAGCGGATGGCGTCCAGCAGTGCGGGAGCCGGGTCCCGCTTCAGGACCACCGAGCGGGCACCGGCCTCGACCGCCCGGCGGATCGGGACCGGCCGCAGATCCCCCGTGAAGGCGACCACCGCGATTCCGCGCCCAGCCAACTCGCGCACCCCGGCCGTGCACTCGGCCGGCGAGCCCAGGGCCGGCTCGACCACGACGACGTGCGGCCGGGCCGGGGCACGATTGACCAGAGCAGTCAGGTCTGCCCAACCGGTGGCCGCTCCCGACCACTCGATGTCGGGTGCCGAGCTCCGGATGAGGCTCGCGACCCCATCCAGCACCAAGGGGTGCGGGTCGGCGACAACAACTCTGAGCAAGGGAGTCTCCTAAGCGGTGTAAATGTGACGGATGTCTGACGGTTCGGTGAGGTCGCGCACGGGCGCGGGCACGGGAGACTGGTCGCTATGAGCGCTGGATCGAACGGCCTGGCCAGGGAAATCTCGGCACTGCATCGCGGGCGCGGTCTGCGCGACCCTCGGTTGAGTGATCGGGTCGGCCCCACTATTCGGGCGGCCTTGCACGTGGACGACGCGGCCCCGGATTTCGAGGTGCGCGATCGGGTGGTGGCGGCATTGCGCTCTGCCGCCCGCACGCTGCCCGGGGATATTCAGCGGGCCTTCCTCTTGGCCAGCGCACTCGAGAGCGACCGTCCCACGCTGGCCGAGCGCCTCGATGAGGCCGCGGCCGCGCTGGATCGCGACCCGCGCACGGTTCGGCGTCGGCTGGCCCAGGCAGACAGTGCCGTCGCCCTGGTGTTGGAACGAGGCGCTCGCCAGCAGCCGGCGATGGAGGACGCCTGGTACATCGAGTCCATGAGCTCGCACGTCGACATCAGTGAGGACGAAGCCCGGACGCGGGCCACCAAGGTCATCGTCCCCACCCAGGGCGGCTTGCGGCGCATCTCCGAGCGCATCAGCCTGCCGAACGCCCCCCGCGATCTGGCCCCGCAGCATCACCCCCGAATCGCCATCACCGCTGGGGGCCACCTGGCCCAGGTGCGCCACCAGGGCAGCGTCTGGTCCTATGACATCGACCTCGACAACCCACTCGCCGTGGGTATTCAGCAAGAAATAATCACCCAGATCGACCTCCCCCTGCGTTCGATGTTGGCTCCCGTGCTCATCATGGTGCCCATTCGCCCGTGTCGACATTTTGACCTCACCATTGAATTCGGCACCCCTGCCAATGCCGAGTCTGTTTGGCTTGTCGACGGCGAATATCCGACCGCCTTGGCAGATGAACCGAATGCCGACACGCTGGTGGAGATTCCGGCTTCCGGCAGCCTGACCGCACGCTTCTCGGGCCTGCGCGCGGGCCTGGCCTATGGCCTGCGGTGGCAGTGGCGGCACGGGGACCTCTAGGTCCATCACTGCTCACCTCCGGGTCGTGTGCGGCGCTGCGGCGGCCGTTATCGAGTCGCTCGACATGCTGGTTCGTGTCCTTGTTTCCATGGACAGAGTCGAGCCCTCTGAGCTGCCGGGCCAACCTGAGAGCGGGTTATGTCCGCAAACTGTCCAGTTCCGGGGGCGGCTTCTGGTGCGAGGATGGTCGGGCTGGGACAAGGACGTGGGCCCCCCGGCAGAGGGGCCCACGTCCGTTAGATGGGCGGCAAGCGCGTCAACGCTTGCCGAGGACCTCGGGGCTTCAGCGCCCGATCAACCAACCGATGTAGTGCACGACCGGAACCTCCTTTCCTGATTCCTGCGAGTGGTACCTCGCGAAATCAGGAAATCGCCAGAATGCAGATCCGTAAATGGGTCGGTCAGCCCATCGGGTTGGTCAATCCATGCGATGGGTTGACCAACCCATGGACGCAATTAGAGAAGTCGGCCTATTGTTCGCCTTCGCCCTTTTGCGACGCTCTTTTGCGGGCCATTTGGCCCCGCTGGCCCCACCGCCGCCGCGGTCGCCGACTGCGAAGCCCCGGTGATGGCCATCAGCCTCGCCGGGCTCATTGCCAAGATGGTGCCGAGGCCGGGTATGCCGACGGACGCGGGATCGCGCTCAAGGTCGCCGACCGTGGAGCCTGAGGCTCCCCCGGAGCCCGACACGCACCAACTCAGCACAGATTGCGCTCAGGGCCACAGGATGCATCATGTGGCTCTGACTGCAACCCCTGCTAGCAGAGGTTAGGAAGAGTGACGCCAGCGCCTCGGACCGGGCGGCCCCCCGAGACCGCTAGGGACGGATCAGGGTGGCGTCAGGGCGAAGCCGCCTGGCTCCGGGCGGCCTCCTGCCACACAGTTGAGAGATGACCTCACCAACGAACACCCACACCGGCCTTGATCGCTTCTTCGACCGCGCGTCCGGGCACTCCTTCCGGCGCAGCGACGACAGGATGATTGCCGGGGTCTGCGGAGCGGTCGCGGAGCGCCTCGGCGTCTCTCGGAAGGCAGTGCGGATCGCGGCCGTTGTCCTGGCCTTCTTCGGACCGATGCTGGGGATCTATCTCCTGGCGTGGCTCGTCCTGCCGGACAGCAGCGGTCGCACCATGGTGGAGCGCGGCGTGCGCGGCGGCGAGGGCAAGGCCATCGCCCTCGCCATCGTCACCGCGCTGATCCTGCTGGGCGACATCGGGTTCCGGCTCAAGTTCGTCTGGCCGCTGCTCATCGTCGGTGGCATCGTCGTCCTGGTGATGTCCAAGGCCCGCCGAGGCGGCGCAGGGGGCCGCCCCGGTTCGGGCCAGCCGACGGCATACGGTGCCCCGACGGCATACGGGGCCCCGACGGCATACGGTCCGGCGTCGTTCCCGCAGCAGTCACCGCAGGACGCCCCGCGCTGGTGACGACCCGTCGAACTAACCTCTGCTAGCAGACTTTGGTCAAATCTGCGCACTGTGCAACGTGTGCAGATTTGACTAACTTCTGCTAGCAGAGGTTAGTCAAGGGGGGCGGGTACTCAGCAGAGGTTAGTCAAGGGGGGCGGGTACTCAGCAGAGGTTAGTCAAGGGGGGCGGGGGTCAGTCAGTGGCGCGGCGCTACACA